>JAOZQF010000187.1 GCA_029932345.1 Desulfuromusa sp.
CTCTACCTGTTCACTCTCATTCTGCTGACCGGCTTTTTCGGCTACTTTTACGTCACCCTCCCCACCGAAACCTCTGTTGAATCACTGATTATTGAAGATGATCCTGATCTGCTCTTTTATGAATCATTTAAAGAGCAATTTGGTGAAGATGAATTTCTGGTCGTGGGGATTCCAGCGACAGATGTTTTTTCTCCTGAATTGCTGACATTTATCAAGCAGCAGACTGAAAAACTTGAAGCACTGGAAGAAGTCAAAGAGGTCGTAAGCCTGACCAATGTTGAAGATTTTATCGGGTCAGACAGCGACTTTATTATTCAACCATTAATTGAGCAAATCCCCGAAGACGCTGCAAGCCGAGACGCTTTACGACAGCGGGCACAAAATAATTCCCTCATTCGGGAATCACTTCTTAATGCGGACTCAACAGCCACCATGTTCTTTATCCGCCCGGTCAGTCGTCCCGATGATTCCACATATGATGAGCGTCTCGTCAGCAAAGTTGAAACCATCTTCCGCAGTGCCAGCCCCCCGTGGCAGAACTACCAGTATCATATAGCTGGATGGTTGGTGACCGATGTCAACCTGAGCCGCTCAATGAACCGGGACATGATGACCTTCATGCCCCTGACCTATCTGCTGCTGACGGTTCTGGTCAGTTTTGCATTGCGAAATCGCTGGGCGGTACTCCTCGCTATCATCAATGTCAGTCTCTGTTTGATCTGGACGTTGGCGTTCCTGAATATCATCGGGGGAGCCATGAGTCCCATAACCTCCATTTTGCCACCGTTGATGATGGCCCTTGCCGTATCGGATAGTATTCATGTTTTCGTTGAATTTTTAAAACAAGACCGACGGAAAGATTCTTTACAATCTGTGATGAGAAAAACCATCGGGACATTGGCGGTCCCTTGTTTTCTGACCAGTTTTACCACTGCAATCGGCTTTATTTCCCTGGCCGTCAGCAGTGTTCCACCAATCCGCAATTTTGGTATTGCGGCCGCTGGCGGGATGATGGCTGAGTTTGCCCTGTCAATGACCATTCTCCCCCTGGGGATCTATTTTTTACGCAACAAGTTGTTGCTGAAACAGGCGTCAACAGAAAAATCTTCACGCTTCCATAGCCAACTGACCCGTTTTGCAGAGACTTTACCTGGATACCGCACCCAGTTGCTAAGAGGCAGTGTCGTTTTGCTGATTATTTCGCTGGTTCTAGCGACTCAAATAAAGGTTGAAACAAACCTTCTCGAATATTTTAAAAGTTCAAGCCCGATCCGGCAGGCCTCACAATTTATTGACGACCAGCTCGGTGGTGTTGAGACATTTGAGATCTCTCTGACAGCAAACCGGGAAGATCAATTTCTGGAACCTGAAACATTAAGAACCGTCGAGAAAATTGAACAGTATCTGCAACAACAACCAATTGTCAGCAGTGTCACATCGATTAACGACTTTTTCCGTGAAATGAACAAGGCCTTTCACAGCGAAGACCCGAAGTGGCTTAAAATTCCGGACAGTCGCGCGCTCACTGCTCAATATTTACTGCTGTATGATGGAGACGATCTCGACTATCTGCTTGATGAGCGGAGGCAATGGACCCGCATTTCGGCACGGATCACCGAACATAATTCCAGTAAAGTCGCGTTTTACATTGAAGATCTACAAAACTTTCTCGATGACTTGACGGCAGATACACCACTGAAAGCTCAAGTCACAGGGAAAACATTGATCGCCAACAAACTGATCGATTTCATTGTCAGCAGTCAGGTCCAAAGTCTCTCTCTGGCGTTTATCCTGATTTTTTTGCTGATGCTAAGGATATTCCGTTCGTGGAAGCTGGGAATACTCTCTTCTATCCCAAACATGTTACCAATTTTAGTGAATTTTGCGATCATGGGTCTCTTTGGTGTGCCACTGAACAGCGCTACGGCAATTATTGCAGCGGTCGCTATCGGCATTGCGGTTGACGATACGATTCATTTCATCTGTCAATATCAACAACAACGAAAAAAGGGACTCTCGGCCGAGCTTGCTGTTCAGAACGCAATTATTGTCAAAGGGACTCCGATTATTATGACCTCCCTGATTATGACTGGAGGTTTCGGTATTCTCCTGCTCGGTAGTTTTATTCCGACAATTCAATTCGGGCTACTGAGTGCCCTGATCATGCTCTCTGCGGTGGTCAGTGACCTGATTGTTCTACCGGCACTGCTGATGAAATTTGATTCTTAAATACATTTTACCACTGAGAACACTGAGAGAAAATTTGAGAAAAGCAAAAGATAGTCGCTTGATTACAAACAATAGATTTTCGAGTTTTTCTAAGTATTTCAATATTTTTGTTTACACGACATATCTTTCAGTCAAGAAGCAAGGAGACCAGTCATGGATCCACGCATCAAACAAATCCTAGAATATGCCATTTTGGCTCCTTCTGGTGACAATTGCCAGCCCTGGAAATTTACTGTTAATGGTCTAAAAGTTGATCTTTACAACAGCCCCCTTAAAGATACCTCCCTGTATAACCTGCAGCAACGCGCTTCACTTATCGCCCACGGCGCAGCTTTGGAAAATATTGCAATCGCTGCCCCAACTGTGGGATTAAAAGCTGACATTCAGTTTTTCCCAAAGCCGGAAGATAATACCCACATTGCCTCCATCACCTTCAGTGAATGTGCAAAAACAGAACATCCCCTTTTCCCGGCGATTCCCAAAAGACACACGAACCGGGAAAACTACCTGCCGGTAAAAATTTCCGACACACAGAAGGAACAGTGGCTGACATTGCCGCAAAATACTGGACAAAAAGTATGGATCGGTACCGAGATGGAAGAGAACAATAAATTAGCCAGTCTGCTGGCATATAATGACCGTCTGGTTTTTGAAGTTCCCGATTTGCATCGATTTCTTTTTGAGCAGATAAGATGGTCAGATAACCATGCCAGAGAAACGGGAGATGGACTTGATATCAAAACCTTAGGTTTAAACAAGATCGATCAGTTTGCGTTCAAGTTTCTCAAAAACTGGGGATTAGTTGCGCTGCTTAAAAATGTTGGCTTTACCAGAATCATTGAACTGAAAGGAAAGCAACTGTTAAAAACCTCATCAGCCATTGCTGTTCTTGTTATTCCTGATACAAAAGAACCAGACTATGTGCAGGGAGGGCAATTATGGCAACGGTTGTTACTCCAATTGAGCAGTCAGGGGTTAACCGCTCAGCCCGTAGCAGGATTGGCAGTTTTGCTGCAATCCGCTTACGAAGGGAAGCTGGAAAATAAAATCAGTACAGCACAAAAAGATAGGCTTATAAATATTCGACAAGAGTTACTGCAAATGACTGGCACCAATGAAAATGCGGTGATTCTTGCTATGTTCAGAATTGGTCAGGGAAAACAAGTCACCCGTGCATTGCG
>JAOZQF010000188.1 GCA_029932345.1 Desulfuromusa sp.
CCACAGCGAGCGCAAACATGGGGGAATAGCTTGAGCGCTTGCTCCCGATAACCCGATTGCCGCTGTTGCTCTTCCTTACGCATCTCAGCAACGAGTTGACTGCGGTTTTCCTCACTCATTTTTTTGCTGTTGTTTGACATAGAATCATCCCGATGAAAAAGGTATTTAAACTCTGCCCCTTATATCAATCTGCAAAAGATTAACTGGTGCGGCTATAGCAATCGAACCAGGATTCTGTCTCTTCATATCCCTCAATATAAGCGGTAGTGTTATTTGTCTTAAAGTTACCCATCAGTGCCGAAACTTCCTGTTGGATGTTGATCAGGGAATTATCTATCAACTCTTTTTGAAATCCGGAAGCAGCCAATTTTAATACCAGATTCATCGCAACCACCCGACTGATGATAGCTCCAAACTCGGTTAATTTACGTTGTGATAAGGGGAGTTGTAGCTCAAAGTCAAAAAGTTTCTTCAGTCGATCTGCGGCATGCTCCGTCAATTCATGCTGCTGCAAAAACTGCAGGATATTATTTTGTTTGGTCCGTTGCATCTGTTTTTGAATCGCCTCGGCAATCTGAATATAGAGAATATCATTTGAACCTTCAAAAATCTGGAACGGGCGACTGTCAACGATAGCTCGTCCAGCAATGTGGTTCAGCCGATACCCTTTAGCCCCAACCAGTTGTAACAGCGATTGGGCTGAACTCTGCATCAGATCGGTGACATAGGTTTTAACTGAGTTTGCTTCCAGTCCATGGGGAGCCAGGTTGTTTTCTACCCCGGCCTTTTGACTGCTGTTGAAGCACATGGCTGAACAAATTGTGTAAGCCGATTGCAGATGAGAAATTCGTTGCTGGACCTGATCATAAGCGAAGAGGCTTTTCCCACCCACCTGGCGTTCCTGACAATGGCTGACCGCTTCATCCAACATCCGCTGCAGAAAGCCCATCGCCATGCCGGGAAATTGCATCCGGCTGCGGTGGAGAAGATCGAGCATCATCTTGATCCCGGTGCTTTCAGGTTGCAGCTTTTGCACTGCGGGGATTTTTACATCAATGTGATTGCGACCATAGGGGAGAAGATAGACACCAAGATTTTCGTAAAACTCTTCGACAATAATGTTTTGGTCCGGAGCACTGACATCGCAGATGAAAAAATCGATGTCACGCTTCAATGTTCCATCGCCATTTTTGTGTCTGGCAGTCAAAAGCCAATAGTCGGCCCAACCGGTCAAACCCGCCCAGTGTTTGGTCCCCTGAAGATGATATTTCCCATCTTCCTCGGTGTAGGAACTTTTCATGTGCAGAGCATCACTCCCATAATCGGGTTCAGTAATCATCAAGCCGCCCATTTTCCGGTTGTTCAGGAAATCAGTGAATACCTTTGCTTTGGTCTCTTCCTGGCCATATTTTCCGGTTGGTTGAAGAAACAGTGCCCAGTTGATCCCGAACCCCAGCGAGAGGGGGAGTGATTCGTAGCTGGCTGCTGCTGCCAAAGCAAGCCCCTCATGGATATTTCCCCCCCGCCCACCGTACTGTTGTGGAATGTAGGTTGCCAGGGGATTGCTGGACATGATTTCCCGCAAGATGAATGGAGGCATTCCCCGTTTAATACTGAGTTGATCAATATCAGTGCGAACATGGAAGAGGTGTTTCAGTTGGGACTTGAATTCATGGATAAATTGAGAAAATGGGATAAAATCAGAGGTGGTCGTTGAAACTGACATGGTGGACTCCCGGTTACGATTTAATTCGGCTCAATAACAAAAAGCCCCGATTGACACCGGGGCTTTTTGTCCATGTTATTTATAGTTAAATTACTTTGAAATCAGAATAACTTAGATCCTCATACTGTGGTGGCTCAGAAACAATCATGTTTCACTCCCTTCGGTATGTTGTTAAGACAAGAATACCACCCTTGGCTTCTCAGTACAACCGACCGGGCGATTTTTTTAAACGATGGCTTTCATCCCCTCCATTTGTTCCCGTAAAAACTCGCCAACTTCCTCAACCAGGGTGTTGCGAATCTCGGCGTTGACCTCAACCAACATCTGATTGTCGACGCCATTATCCTTCAGGTTGAGCCCTTTGCCGATTACGGCTGTATCCACCTTGGCCATAAAATCCTGTAGCAGAGGGACACAGTCGTGGGCAAACAGGTAACAGCCATACTCGGCAGTATCAGAAATAACTTTGTTCATTTCATAGAGTTTTTTCGTCGCAATGACATTGGCGATCAGCGGTGTCTCGTGCAGTGACTCGTAGTATGCAGACTCTTCCTTGATTCCGGAAGCGACCATGATATCGAAGGCCATTTCTACGCCAGCTTTCACCATAGCAACCATCAGGATGCCGTTATCAAAGTATTCCTGCTCAGGAATATCTGCAGTTTGCGCTTCAGCTTGCTCGAAAGGCTCATTGTTGGTCTCTTCCCGCCAACGTAGCAGATCGGCATCATTATTGGCCCAGTCAACCATCATGGTTTCAGAAAAATGGCCGGACAGGATATCATCCATATGTTTTTGAAACAGCGGACCCATGAGCTCTTTCAGCTCTTCAGCCAGTTCAAAAGCGATCAGCTTGGCCGGGTTGGAGAGACGATCCATCATGTTGGTGATGCCACCGTGCTTGAGCGCTTCGGTGACGGTTTCCCAACCGTACTGGATCAATTTACAGGCATATCCGGACTCAATTCCGGAAGCGACCATTTTGTTGTAGAAGAGGATCGAGCCGGTTTGTAATACACCACAGAGGATCGTCTGTTCACCCATCAGATCCGATTTAACTTCAGCCACAAAAGAAGACATCAGTACTCCGGCTTTATCCCCGCCGGTACCACAGCAGTAGGCTTTGGCAATATCCAGCCCATCACCGTTGGGATCATTTTCACCGTGAACAGCGATCAGAGTTGGTACCCCGAAACCACGCAGATACTCGGCGCGAACCTCAGACCCGGGGGACTTGGGAGCAACCATGATAACGGTCAGATCTTCACGGATCTGCATCCCTTCTTCAACGATATTGAAGCCGTGAGAATAGGAGAGACAGGCCCCTTTTTTCATCAGTGGCATAATGTGGTTAACCACTGGCGAATGGTATTTATCCGGGGTCAGGTTCAGAACCAGATCACCTTTGGGAACCATGTTCTCAATGGTATCGAACTCAAAGTTGTTATCGGTGGCGTTTTGCCAGGAGATATGCTTTTCATCAATCTCAACTTTACGCAGGGCATAAGAGACATCCAGACCGCTGTCACGCATGTTCAGCCCTTGGTTCAAACCCTGAGCACCGCAACCAACAACGACAATCTTTCTACCTTTGAGGTATTCAACTCCATCAAACTCGCTGCTGTCCATGAAGTAACAAGTTCCGAGTTCCTGTA
>JAOZQF010000045.1 GCA_029932345.1 Desulfuromusa sp.
TTCAACCTCGAAAAAACACTACGCCTTGTTGGACGAAATTTTTGCTTAGCCATCTTAATCTGAATGAATAGAAATATGGAACCGAACTGGCAACTAGCTCGAAAACGAGCCGTTCTGGAAAAACGCGCCCGGATCATTCAACAGATCCGGGCTTTCTTTATTGAACAGAATTTTCTTGAGGTTGAAACCCCGCAGCGAATTCCGGCAAACGCCCCTGAACTCCATATCGATGCCATCCCTTCAACCGACTGGTTTTTACAGACATCTCCCGAACTCTGCATGAAGCGACTATTAGCTGCCGGGTATGACAAACTGTTTCAGATTTGCCGGTGTTGGCGAGCGGCTGAACGGGGGGGAAAACATCTACCCGAATACACCATGTTGGAATGGTATCGCAGTCATTGTGATTACCACCAATTGATGCGTGACTGCGAAGCCCTGTTTCTCCATTTAGCTCCAGAGCAGCAGCTATCCTGGCAAGGAGAGATGATTGATTTATCTCCCCCCTGGCCCCGAATAACAATTGCTGAAGCTTTTTCTCAGTTCAGCTCTATAGCATTGGAAACAGCCCTTGCTACTGATGAATTTGACGTTGTTATGGCGCTTGAGATCGAACCAAAGCTACCCACCAATCGACCAACTTTCCTGATCGAATATCCGGTGCAACATGCCGCACTTGCAAGAAAAAAACCGGCAGATCCTCTGGTTTCTGAACGCTTCGAATTGTATATTGGTGGTTTAGAACTGGCCAATGCATTTTCGGAATTGACTGATCCGACCGAACAACAGCAAAGATTCACCAGGGAAGAACAACAACGACAAAAAGCAGGAAAACTACCCTATCCACCCCCCACTCCATTCCTTAAAGAACTTGCAACCCTCCCCCCCTCCGCAGGGATTGCGCTCGGAATCGACCGCCTGATAATGCTATTTTGCGACCAGAAGATCATTGACAACGTCGTCTGTTTCACTCCTGAACAACTCTAAATCAGCGTAAATGAACATCAATAAAAAGGCCGATGCTATCGCATCGGCCTTAAGGTTGACTATCAAGCGGTTGTTAAGCTGACGAGGTACCACTGTTGCGTGACCTGTTTACCAAAATAACAGGATCAATCACCTCTCCGCAGGCACTGCACTTCCAGGCATCAAACTCCCGCACAAAATCATAGTACTTCTCGGTATACATCCTTCCCTTACATTTTGGACATTTCATCTTTTACCCCCGCACAGATACGAGTAACAACCCATAGATAAAAAGACCTTCCCTACCCGATTCTATTACATGAGTTGTGCCAAATATATTAATGCAGATGACATAACATCCTAAAATATTTAATTATCTTTTATTTCAATAGGTTAGGATAGACACAAGAGTATAAAAGTAATCAAACTACGGGCGGGGAAATTAAAATTGCGATGGACTGTCCATAATTTCGTCAATTAAATGACGGACAAGAGAGACTCTGACGCTACAATCCAGACAAAAGAATCTGCGATCGGCAGTTTCCTACCGGCAGAGTAACTCCGGCAAAGCTCTCAACGAAGATCGTTAGATATTTGACGTAAAACCACCATATCGTCATTTAATTGGCGTATTAATCTACTCACAACAAAAAAAATGGCCCACCCCGACAAGGTGAGCCATCTAAACATGAAAACTCGCTAACTATTGATTATCTTTATACAATTTATAAATCAAAGCATCTGCAAGTGCCTGATAAGAAGCATCGATCACATTACTGCTGACTCCGACAGTGCCCCAGCGTGAATCCTGGTCTCCTGACTCTACCAACACCCTGATCACTGAATCGGTCCCTTGACTCGCGGGCAAAACCCGCACCTTATAATCAAGCAGCTTCACATCACCAACCTGCGGATAAAAACTGATTAACGCCTTGCGCATAGCGGAATCTAGAGCGTTAACCGGGCCATTACCATCGGCAGCAGTATGTTCAATTTTACCACCAACTTTCACCCGGATAGTAGCTTCTGAAACGGGCTCCTGATCACTCGCACGCAAGGTATCAATCACCCTGAATCCGGTCACAGAGAAATAGTGTTTAAGTTTACCCATGGCTTTGAGCATCAACAGCTCAAAAGAGGCTTCCGCGCCTTCAAATTGAAAGCCCTGGTTCTCCATCTCTTTGATATCTTCAAGGATCTCCAGGGTTACCGGATCTTTACTGTCCAGCTTGATACCACACTCTTCTGCTTTAACAAGGATATTAGAACGACCCGACAGGTCTGAGACTAAAACACGGGTCTGATTACCGACTAATTCTGGACGAATATGCTCATAGGTTTCAGGATGCCGCTGAATCGCCGAGACATGAACACCCCCCTTATGGGCAAAAGCGGAATTACCAACATAGGGCTGATGTTTATTCGGGGTCAGATTCGCCAACTCATAAACATATCGGGAGGCACTGCGTAAGGTAGTTAACTTACCCTCTCCCAGACATTCACACCCCATCTTTAAACTTAATGATGGAATTATTGAGCAAAGATCGGCATTGCCGCAACGCTCACCAAACCCATTGATTGTCCCCTGAACATGAACCACACCACAATCGACCGCCATCAGTGAATTTGCCACCGCACAGTCACTATCGTTATGGGCATGAATACCAAGTGGTGTCGCTACAGCTTTCTGCACAGCCGCCATAATCGCAGGGAATTCATGGGGAAGAGTCCCACCATTGGTATCACAGAGAACAATACAGTCCACTTTGGCATCAGCGGCAGCCTGTAGAGTTTTCAGAGCATATTCGGGATCGGCTTTATAGCCATCAAAGAAGTGTTCGGCATCGTAAATAACCTCACCAACCCGCTCCTTCAAATAAACCAGAGAGTCATTTATTAACTCCAGATTTTCTTCCAGAGAGATCCTCAACGCCTCGCGAACATGAAAATCCCAGGTTTTACCAAAAATAGTGACCGCATCCGGTTTGGACTCGATCAACATCTGGATATTATTATCTTCCGCAGGGGTTACTCTTGCCCGCCGAGTAGAGCCGAATGCGGCAATTTTACTATGCTGAAGAGTTTCATTCCGGATGGCTTGAAAAAATGTGATGTCCTTCGGATTTGAACCCGGCCAGCCCCCCTCAATATAATCGATCCCCAGCTCATCTAACCGCCTGGCAATCCGCACCTTGTCCTCAACCTGAAATGAGATATCTTCAGCCTGAGTCCCATCCCTCAAAGTCGTATCATACAATAAAATTTTAGCCATCGGATTATATCCCTTCTGCTTTGGACAGATTGTTTCTCTGGTAAAAATGACAAATTTCTTGCAAAACTGCAATTAATTCCTGATTCGTTTCACCCTGTAGAAAAAAGTTTATTTCACGACGCTCTTCATCAATACGTTTCAAATTCACCCATAACCCCGGTGTACCGGGATTATCCAGCTTTTCCGGCCACTCAATCAGGGTCACCCCTGAACCATAAGCATAATCATCAAAACCAAGTTCAATCAATTCATCGGAGTCTGACAAGCGATACAGATCAAAGTGATAGAGATCAAGTCGCGCCTGATAATGATTCATCAGCGTAAATGTCGGACTGGTAATCGGAATTTCTGGATCAACACCCAAACCACGAGCAATCCCACGGGCAAAAACCGTCTTTCCCGCCCCCAAATCACCTTGCAATAGAATTAAAGCCGGTCGCTGCAGCAACCGGCCCAGTTTCTTTCCCAATTCCAGTGTCTGAGCTTCTCCCCCGCTCACGACTGACCACGAACTCAAATCAATCCTCCATGACCCGAATCAAATCAAGCCGCGCGACCACACCAATCATCTTTCCGGAATCAACAACAGGCAACAAATGAACCCGGTGCTGACTCATCAATCCTGCCAGTTCGCGAACGGTTGTATCGGGAGCACAGGTCACCGGATCCTTTTGATATAACTCACTAACGGTCGTTGCGGTGACCCGGTCAACCTCTTCCTTAAAACTTTTTTCACTCCCCAGAGTAAAAACCCAATCAAACAAGGTCATAACCGTTGGGATATGGAGAGGCTTGTGTTGTTCAATCAAGTCTGTCTCACTGATGACTCCCACCAATTGCCCCCCTTCATCCAGAACCGGCAGGTTACTGAAACGGGTTTCAACAAACTTTTTAGCTAAATCATTCAGACTGGTTTCGAGAGTTACCGAAACAATTGTCTTGGTCATAATATCTCGTGCTGTCAGCATGGGTTATTTCCTTTCACCAGGCAGTGTCACTTTCAGGGTTAGAAGCGAAGTTCTATGATGTTGAGAGTCAGTAGCGGAACTTGCGAGAGGGTCTAGACTTTTTACAACCCCTGCACCAGTTCCTGTCGGGCAACCGGAAGTTGACTGAGCAGATCTGAGGCCACCATCCCTGCTGTTCCCCGCTCAGCGGCAACCAATTCGGCGGCCCGGCCATGCAGCCATGATCCCAGACTTGCAGCAGAAAAACCATCCAGCCCCTGCGCCAACAAACCACCAATCAAACCGGTCAATACGTCACCACTGCCACCACTGGCAAGGCCATTGTTCCCGGTAGAATTAATATTAACCCGCCCATCAGGGGCGGCAATGATCGTTCGAGCCCCTTTTAGCAACAAAACAACTCGATGTTCAGCAGCAAAACTTTGTGCAACCTCAAACCGGTTCGCTTCAATTTCGCTGACTGTCAGACCGGTCAAACGGGCCATTTCACCAGGATGGGGGGTCAAAACTATTTGACCATCGATACCACCGGATAAACACTCCAACTCTCCCGCCAACAGGTTCAAACCATCGGCATCAATAACGATTGGGAGAGTGACAGAAGTCAGCAGTCGTTTTAACAATTCCACAAGTTCATCACTCTGACCCAATCCGGGACCAATCGCCACCGCCTGTCGCTCAAGCAACAACTGCTCAATTTTCTCCAGTGCCTGAAGAGAGATCAATCCACCCTGATCTGCAAGGGGACAACTCATCGCTTCGGTCAATTTGACTTCAATAATATCATGAACAGTGGTCGCAGCAGCAACCGTCACCAAACCACAGCCACTACGAGCCGCTGAATTTCCAGCAAGAGCTGCGGCTCCGGTTTTCCCGGGGGAACCAGCAAGAATTAACAGGTGACCAAATGTCCCCTTATGAGCAACCGGGGGACGATCAGGAAGAAGAGCCTGAACATCTGCTTCATCCAGCAGATGGACACAACTGGAAAACTTCTGGCGACCAGTCTGTGGGATACCGATATCGACAACCTTGAGATCACCAGTATAAGCAGCACCGGGGTGGCAACCATGACCAATTTTAGCATGATCAAAAGTAACTGTCAGATCAGCATGCACGGCGATTCCGCAAACCCGACCAGAAGAGCCATCTACCCCGGAAGGGATATCTACAGAAAATACCGGGACGTTTGATCCATTGATATGGGTCATTGCTGCAGCTTGTAAACCACGAACCGTGGACTTTAATCCGGTCCCAAAAATCGCATCAATAACGACAGCAGGTGCCAATTCAACAAATAAATTTTCTAAGGCAGAGGGATCATCAATAAAGTGAACTGGAAGATTCAATCTGCCGATGATATCCAACATAATCCCGGCATCACCAGAAATTTCATCTTCGTCTCCCAGAACCAATGTTGTGACCTGCCAACCAGATTCAGAAAGAATTCTGGCCATAACATAGCCATCTCCACCATTGTTCCCTTTACCCGCCACGACCAGCACCGGTCCGGGATAATAAGCAGCGAACTTATCGGCAAACTGCTGGCTGCAAGATCGACCCGCATTCTCCATCAAAACCACCCCGGGGATGCCGAGCTGATCAATCGCATGTCGATCGAGGACCATAACTTCACTTGCGCTACAAAGTTGCATCACTCCTCCAGAATAACCGTGGCAACCGCATATTCGCCATCGTGTGAATAGCTGAGATGAGCTTTTGTGGCACCACAGGCGATCATCAGTTCAACAGCACGACCAGACAGCTCAAGAGAGGGGCAACCGAGAGGATCAAGCACCACACAAACCTGCTGCCAGCTCAAACCATCACGCAAACCCGTTCCAAGTGCTTTCAGGAATGCTTCCTTGGCGGCAAAGCGGGCGGCTAAATGTGGCACCGGATCCCGTTTTTGCAGTGAATAGCGCCGTTCCTCAGCGCTAAAAATCCGTTCCAACACTTTGTTGCCCGGATCAAGAAACTTGCGAAACCGCTCACTGCGAGCTAAATCAGTCCCTATCCCGATGATTGACAAAGTTAACCTTTCACTAATTCCAACATTTCGCGCACGGCTCTTTCCATTCCAACCAGAGAGGCACGGGAGACTATACTGTGACCAATATTAAACTCTTCAATCCCGGGAAGCGCAACAACGGCTCCGATATTACGATAATCAAGCCCGTGACCGGCATTGATCCCAAGGCCAAGCCTGCGAGCTGCGCTGATAGCCAACTCAATCCGCCCTAACTGTTCACGCCGCCCACTGGCTGTCGGCACGTCACAGTACATCCCGGTATGGATTTCCATATAGTCGGCTCCAACCTTATGGGTGGCCTTGATCTGTTCAATATTCGGTTCAATAAAAAGACTGACAATAATCCCCGCCTGCTGCAGCAGGGCGACTTTTTGTTTCAGCGTATTTTGCAGCAAGACAACATCCAGCCCCCCCTCAGTCGTCAACTCATGACGCCCCTCGGGAACCAAAGTGACCGAATCAGGGATGGTTTTCAGAGCAATATCGATCATTTCATCGGTCAGTGCCATTTCCAGGTTCATCCGGGTTTTGATCGTTTGGCGCAGGATCGAAACATCCCGATCCTGAATATGGCGACGATCCTCCCGAAGGTGGATCGTAATACCATCGGCTCCGGCTAATTCAGCCAGAACTGCCGCAGCAACAGGATCGGGTTCAGAAACCCCGCGAGCCTGACGAATTGTTGCGATATGATCAATATTGACGCTTAGTTTTGCCAATTTATCTGCTCCTCATTATGCTTAATATTAAGCTCCAAGATGTTTTCGCACCGCCTCTGCAATCTGACTCGCCAAAACCTCGATCCGGCTTTGATCCTCTCCTTCAATCATCACCCGCAATAATGGTTCAGTTCCGGAATAACGGATGAGAACCCGCCCCTTATCACCGAGTTCAGATTCAACCTTTTCAATCAGTTTTTTAATTGGGGCAATATCGTTCAGATCTGACTTTTCCCGCACTTTGACATTGACCAGAACCTGAGGGAGTGAAGTCATGATTTGAGCCAAATCCGAAAGCTTTTTACCACTGCGTTGAATAATTGATAGAACCTGCAAAGCCGAAAGAATCCCATCGCCGGTGGTATTATGATCGTGAAAAATCATATGGCCAGATTGCTCACCGCCAAGGTTATAACCCCCCTTGAGCATCTCTTCGACAACATAGCGATCCCCGACAGCAGTGCGAATCACCTTGCCTCCCACATTTTTCATCGCAATATCAAGACCCATATTGCTCATCACTGTTGCGACAATGGTCTTTTTCTTCAGCTGACCCGTCTTAATCAACTCGGTACCACAAAGTGCCATAATGTGGTCACCGTCTATCTCAACACCGTTCTCATCAACAAAGATGACCCGGTCAGCATCACCATCCAGAGCAATACCTAAATCAGCACGGTATTCACGTACTTTCTCTGCCATCACTTCCGGGTGCATCGAACCACAACCTTCATTGATATTCATTCCATTTGGAGAGACTCCAATTGAAACCACTTCAGCGCCCAGTTCAGTCAACACAGCTGGAGCAACTTTGTAACCGGCTCCATGGGCACAATCAAGAACGATCCGCAAACCCTGAAGATCGAGATCTTTGGGGAAAGTATTTTTCAGAAAAACCACATAGCGACCAATGGCATCAGAGATCCGATAGGCTTTTCCAACTTCATCGGCAATCGGACGCAATTCATCCAATCGATGGTTAAGGACCAATTCTTCAATTTTCAACTCAAGTTTATCGGGTAATTTATAACCATGATTGGAAAAAAATTTAATTCCATTATCCTGATAAGGGTTATGCGAAGCGCTGATCACCACACCCGCATCGGCACGCATCGAAGAGGTAAGAAAAGCAATACCCGGAGTCGGCAGGGGCCCGACAATCAACACATCAACACCCATCGAGCAGATTCCGGCAACCAGGGCATTTTCAATCATGTAGCCGGACAACCTGGTATCCTTACCAATAACGATCCGATGACGCCGATTTCCGCCACCATCTTTAAAAACAAAAGCTGCGGCACGGCCAAGCTGCATCGCCATTTCGGTCGTCATCGGCTCAATATTGGCAACGCCCCGCACCCCATCAGTACCAAATAACTTCTTTTCCATATTTAGAGATCCCCTTCTTTTTCGGGATGAGTATCTTGTACTTTGATTTGACTCTCGTCAGCAGAAGGAAAACCTTCCACCGGGAGAATTTCGACTTGAACTTCGGTGGTCTTTTCATCTTTAAAATGGGTGTAGATCCCACGGTGAACCAGAGGAACAATAAGAGAAAAACCCTCATTAACCTCCTTCAGATCAACCTTTTCAGTCGTCACCTCAATGACGTTTTTCAATTCAGACTCAGCACCCTCAATAATTACTTCATCAGGAACCGTCCTCACCTTTCCAAGCTCAAAACCAGCAAGGGGCTCACCTACCAGAACAATTTTGATTGGTACCAATTTTTGCTTGATCCGCTCTAACTTCAAATCGATAAAGGAAGGTGACAGACGTGTCACCCGCAGGCCTCTCGGCAAGTTCAGCCGCTCTTCCAAACGCTTGAATGTTGTCAACCCCGGCTTGAGATCGGCAAGATCAACAATAATGCTGATATCATTCGGGCTGATCTTGGTCAGCAAGGTTCGTGGTCCACTCACTCGAACATCAATCAAGCTGGGAACCTCATTGGCGACCATCAATCCGTCAGGCAGAGACTGCAACTCAAGGGTGACGGGATAACCAACTTCAAAACGCCGTTCACCCATAATAAACACCCAGAGAAGCAACGCAAGAGCCAGAGAAATTATTTTCAATGTCCAATTTTCGGTCAAAAACTTGAACATTCGAACTACCCCTTCCTCTGCTGTGACTTTTTATTGTTTTTGCTCCGGCGCGGCTCCATCAATCGCCCCAGAACTTTTTTTAAACTGGCTGCATCGAGATTTCGAGTCATTCCACCATTAACCGCCACAGAAATATTACCTGTCTCTTCAGAAACAACAATAACCACGGCATCCGTCAATTCAGTCAAACCCACAGCTGCCCTGTGGCGGGTCCCTAAATCTTTAGTCATATCAAGTCCCCGGCTTAACGGTAAAAAACATCCGGCCAGAGACAAACGACCCTGCTGCACCACCAGAGCACCATCATGAAGGGGGGAAGAAGGCATAAAGATTGAGCGAATCAATTCACAAGAGACACGGGCATCAATAGCCGTCCCCGATTCAAGGATGTCTTTGGTACCGTTTTCCCGCTCAATAGCAATCAGCGCTCCAATCTTACGACTTCCCAGAGCAACACAGGCTTTAACCAACTCATCAATCGCGACAGACTCTTCGTCTGAACTCATCCCCCCAAGAAAAGGATTGCGCCCGACATGCATCAATGCGCGCCTGATATCGTTCTGGAAAATAACCACAATGACAAGGATGATTGAAGAGAGAAAGTTGCTGAGAAACCAGTTGAGGGTGTGTAGATCCCCGACCCGGGAAGCCAGATAGAGAACCAGAATCACTGCCAGACCCAGCAGCATTTGAACCGCACGGGTCCCTTTGATGAGAATGATAATCCGGTAGATGATAAAAGCAACAATAGCGATGTCCAGAATATCGAGAAGTCGAATATTTGCGAAGACATCTAACATTGCAACCACCATTTGAAGGTTATTTCATAAAATCACTGGACTATTTCAGGGAGCTTCCGTTCCCGAATTGCCCAGGCAACCAGTGCAGCTTCCCGCGCTGGACGGACATCATGAACCCGAAAAATTTGCACTCCCTGATCAACCCCGGCAGCGATTGTAGCCAGAGTTCCAAAAAGGCGTTCCTGCGGGTTGGTCTGATTGAGAATTGCACCAAGAAAACTTTTACGTGAAGTCCCCAGCATGATCGGACAATCAAGTTGGTGCAGTTCATCCAGATGATGCAGCAAATCGAGGTTCCCCGAGACACTCTTACCAAAACCAATACCGGGATCAACTGCCAGCCGATATCGCTCAACACCAGCGGTTAACGCCAGATCAATACTTTGGCACAAACTAGAGATAACCTCAGCCAGGAGATCCTGATACTCGGTATCCTGCTGCATCACCTCCGGACGGCCACGACTGTGCATCAAAAACAGTCCGGCACCACTCTCAGCGGCAACTGCAGCCATTTTAGGATCAAAGTTCAGACTGCTGATATCATTAATAAAGTTGGCCCCGGCAGCGACTGCTTTTTGCGCGACCAGAGACTTACGGGTATCAATAGAGAGGGGCAGATCTGTCTGCTGCCGAAGTCCCTCAATCACCGGAATAACCCGTTCTAATTCTTCTTCAGCAGAAACCGGAAGGGAACCGGGCCTGGTACTTTCACCACCGATATCGAGGATCGCAGCGCCCTCTTGCTGCATCGCTAATCCCTGCTGGATCGCCTCTTCACCATCCAGATAGCGACCACCGTCAGAAAAAGAGTCCGGGGTAATATTCAATATTCCCATGATACAGGGTTGGGTCAGATCAACTGTACAGTCTCGCCCCGACAACCACCGCAGCTCTGAAACATTACGCTTCAGGAGTCTCATCCTGCTTGGTTTTCAAATCACTCTCGGGCTCGTCGGTGACGGCCGGGTCAGCAGCTTTCACCTCTTCGGTTACAACCTCTTCCCCTTTATCCGCCGCCTCTGCTGCTGTGCTTTCAAAACTGAAATCATCTTCGTGTTTCTCTTCTTCGACCGCAGTAACTTTGGGCTTCAGATACTCAGGGATTCCTTCAGGAAAAACAACTTCCAGGATTTCCGAACTCTCCAGAGTCTCCTTCTCCAATATCAGCTCCGACAAGTTAATCAATTGGTGCTGATGATCTTTAATCAGCGCATGAGTCGACTCATAATTCTCGTTAACAATTCTCCGGATCTCGTTGTCAATATCAACAGCGGTCGCCTCACTGTAATTCTTCATATGTCCCATATCGCGACCGAGAAAGACCTCACCCTCTTTTTCACCAAAAGCCATCGGTCCGATCTTCTCACTCATTCCCCATTCACAAACCATCTTGCGAGCAATCGCAGTCACCCGCTCAAGATCATTACTGGCACCGCTGGTTACCGATTCAAAAGTCAACTCCTCGGCGACCCGACCGCCGAGCAACGCCCGGATACGGATGTGCAACCCTTTGGCAGTTTCACTGTATTTCTCTTCAGTGGGAAGGTACATGGTGACACCCATAGCACGGCCACGGGGAATAATCGAAACCTTATGAACCGGATCTGACCCCGGAGTCAGCAGAGAGACCAGGGCATGTCCAGCTTCGTGATAGGCGGTGACCTTTTTCTCTTCCTCGGTAATCACCAGAGAACGTCGCTCGGCACCCATCAAAACTTTATCTTTTGCTGCTTCAAAATCATCCTTGTCAACGGCACTCTTATTGGACCGAGCTGCCAGTAAAGCGGCCTCATTGATCAGGTTTGCCAGATCAGCACCGGAAAACCCGGGGGTTGCCTTGGCAATCACCTCCAGATTCACATTGTCATCCATGGGAACTTTACGGGAATGGACAACCAGAATTTTATGCCGACCCTTGATGTCCGGACGGGGAACCATCACCTGGCGATCAAAGCGACCCGGACGCAACAATGCAGGATCCAGAACATCCGGGCGGTTAGTTGCCGCGACCAGAATGACCCCTTCGTTGGACTCAAAGCCATCCATCTCAACTAACAACTGGTTCAGAGTCTGCTCACGCTCATCGTGTCCACCGCCAAGACCGGCACCGCGATGGCGACCGACAGCATCAATTTCATCAATAAAGATAATACAGGGGGCATTCTTTTTACCCTGCAGAAAAAGATCCCGGACCCGACTGGCACCAACCCCGACAAACATTTCAACAAAATCGGAACCGGAGATGGTAAAGAAGGGGACCCCTGCCTCTCCAGCAACTGAGCGAGCCAGCAAGGTTTTACCGGTTCCCGGTGCACCAACCAGCAAAACCCCTTTGGGTATTTTTCCGCCAAGCTTGGTGAACTTCTTTGGATCACGCAGAAATTCGACCACCTCTTCAAGTTCCTGCTTGGCTTCGTCAACCCCGGCAACATCCTTGAAAGTCACCATCCCTTGAGTATCGGTCAACAGCTTGGCCTTACTCTTGCCAAAGCTCATCGCCTTGCCACCACCACCCTGCATCTGGCGCATGAAGAAAATCCAAACAGCAATCAGCAGTAAGATTGGTCCCCAGGAGATCAGCAGAGTAAACCAGAAACCCTGATCATCAACCGGTTTTGCCTCAATGGTAATCCCTTTTTCTTTCAACTCGGGAATCAGTTGTTCATCCATTGGCGCATAAGTCTGAAACTTTTTACCATCAGAATAGGCACCGGTGACTTTATTCCCCTGGAAGGTAATATTGGTCACCTGGCCATCGTCAATCGCACTGAGAAACTCGGTGTAATTAATTTGTTTCTGCTCAGTATCTTTTTGCGTCATCATATTGAAAAGCATGATCATCAATAAAGAGATGACCAGCCACAATGCTAAATTCTTCTGAAATTGGCTCACAAGACCCCCTATGGAGTTATAGTTTTTGGATTTCGTTTAAA
>JAOZQF010000046.1 GCA_029932345.1 Desulfuromusa sp.
GAATCCCGATGCCTATAGCCAATGCGACCGCTCCTGCCATTGACGCCTCTGGAAAACCTGCACCGACCGCTCCGAACGCAACCCCGACCGCCAATCCCTCAGGGATATTGTGCATCGTGATAGCAAGAACCATCAGGGTGCTGCGTGGCCATTTGGTTTTGATTCCTTCAGCTTCTGACATTGGAAAATTCAAGTGTAGGTGGGGGAGAAATTTATCAATCAATCTGAGAAAACCGCCGCCACAGAGAAAACCGAAGGCGACCACCAGCCATGAGGGGAGAAATTTCCCTTCCGCCATTTCCAGCGCAGGAGCCAGCAAAGACCAGAAACTGGCTGCAATCATAACCCCGGCGGCAAATCCGAGCATCGCGTCGAGAGTTTTACGACTTGGCTCCTGCTGTAAATAAACCGCTCCGGCACCAAGGGCAGTCAACCCCCAGGTGAAGAGAGTTGCAAAAAATGCCTGCCAGACCGGGTGGAGATTTAAAAAAGCATCGATCATTCTAGGATCCTTTATGATTAATTATCAGAAACACAATTTGAGTGATGCAGCAATATAACATGGATTGTAAAATAAGCGCCTCAAAGCTATGGTACGGTGACTGGTTGCATTAATGAAATAGGCGGAGGTTAAATATGGCAAAAACAATTTTGATTACCGGGGCGACATCCGGTTTTGGTAAGGCTTGTGCGGAGCACTTTGCAGCTCAGGGGTGGCAGTTAATTCTGACCGGCCGTCGTAGTGAGCGGTTGGAGCAGTTGCAGGAACAGTTGGGGGCAGCCGTTCGGCAAATTATCCCCCTGGATGTGCGTGACCGGGAACAGGTATTTGAAAAACTCGGTTCACTGGTCGAGATTGATGTGCTGCTGAATAATGCCGGTCTGGCTCTGGGTTTGAAGCCTTCATGGGAAGTTGATCTCGATGATTGGGACACCATGGTTGATACCAACATCAAGGGGTTGATGTACTGTACCCGAGCGCTGTTGCCACAGATGGTAAAACGTGACAGCGGGCACATTGTCAATATCGGCTCAACTGCTGGAGCCTGGCCATATCCCGGCGGCAATGCCTATGGTGGCACCAAGGCCTTTGTCCAGCAATTCAGCCGTAATTTACGTGCTGATTTACTTGGCAGTAAGGTTCGCGTGACCAATCTGGCTCCGGGGATGGCTGAAAGCGAATTTTCGCAGGTTCGTTTTAAGGGTGATATTGAATCTGCCGCCAAGGTTTATCAAGGGGCAGAGGCTTTGCGTCCTGAAGATATTGCCGAGACAGTTTTCTGGATCGTTAATCGCCCGGCGCATGTCAACATCAATGCTATCGAAGTGATGCCTGTTGATCAGGCATGGGGTCCACTGGCAGTTCACCGAAAGGATTAAAACAGCTTCCGCCGGAGCATTTTTTCCAACTCCAAGGCCGGAGCAAAGTCAGCTTTTCGTTCAATAGTTTTGTGACAATCACTCAGCGCCCGGCTGAACAGTTTCATCTCGAAGAAAGTCTGTGCCCGTCCCCAGTAGCCTTCATACTGCTGGGGACTCATCTCAATCGCTTTGTCGTAATCTTCCAAAGATTGATCAAATTTTTCAAGAACTCGATAAGCTAATCCACGGTTGCTCCAAGCACGGGTGTTTTCAGTATTGTACTCAATCGAATTGTTGAAATCTTCCACCCCTTTTTGATATTCAGCCAGGGCAAACAAAGCCATACCACGATGGTTATAGACCAGGGAGAAAATTGCAGGATCAAGTTTCAGGTTTAGAATGGCACTGTAAATATCGATTGCTTTTTGAAACTGGTTATTGCTATGTGCTTCAAGGCCACCAAGCATTAATGTTTCCAGTTTTTTTGAAGTCAGGTAGTCGTGGCCAGGATCATCAAATTGCTTTGTCTCTTCCCACTCAGGAAGTTGAGAAATCTGGATGTTTCCATAATCATAAGACATCGATTCCACATCTTGACGACACTTCAATCCACGGCGGCGAATTTCTTTCTGGTAGTCACGGATTTCCTGAAAAATCAGATCGGACAAAGTCAAAGAGGCATTCAGTGAGGCTAATTTGCGCCGAATCGAGTGATTTGGTATGCCGATATCTGATTTGTAGACCAGTTCATGTTCGACTTCTGCCCAGGCCTCCTGAAGAATTGTGCGCAACTGGACTTCACAAACATCACAACTATGTGGTAGTTGGGCAGGGCAGTTCAGAGGTTCCGTTCGAATCAGCAGATGAACAGAATCGTAACCAAATTCTTGAAAAGAATGTTGCTCTGCTTTGCGCTCCATCTCCAGAATTTCAAATTTTTGTGCGATCAACTGCTCAATAGTTTCCAAATCTTCCAGAAATGGACACACAATTCTGATCCCCATCAGATCGGTAATCTGGAGGAGTTCGCTCCCCTGTAATTTACTCAGCCTGACCAGTTTATCGCAAAAGTTGTCAAAACGCTTAAGCCGATATTTGATCGTGACGGAGAGTCCCGCCCCTTCAACTATTTTGCATAATTGTTGGTAGATATCATTGAGCAGACGTTCATAACTGGGGCGCAATTCAAGGTATAGTTTTTCCGTAGTTTCTCGGTCAGGAAGATGCTGTCGATCTTTGTTGGTTGTGGTCATCAACTCTTCTCAATCTCAATAAATATTAAAAAATGATCATTTTAATTTAAACAGATAAGCGCCATAAGTCAAATTTTTACAGGATCAGATAGCAGTTGCGATCTGCTATATGGCCAGCGGTGACCATGAGTTAAATCAATCACAATTAAAGTTTCAGGGGATCTTGACCGATAGATAGAAAAGCAGAAAGAGTATCCATGGAAGGATCGAGACACGTCAACAAATCTTCGTGTCAGAGGTCCTCACGGATAGCAGCCATGTCGGGAAGTTGAGCTGGTTCTTCCAATAACAACCATTCCGAGCAATCCAAGAGAGCCAAGTCGCATCATTTTGTTAAAGATTGTACACATAAAAAAGAATAATAAATTTCTGTTACGCAGTAGCGGTGACAACTTGCTGTGTTAAGATATACTCCCTGTTTTTCTGAAAACTATTTTACTGAATATAAACAGGTACTGAACTTTAGCGGAGATGGATTCAATGAAAAAAAATATTATCACTTTAAGTTGGAAGCTATGGATGGTTGTCGTTTTGCTGACGATATCCAATGGTGCTTTTGCTGCTGACTGTCCTGCTGATATCAAAGCGGTTACCAGTAAAGATATGAATATCTCTGTGGAAGTGCTGGCCTATCATGTCAAGCCACTGACAAAATGTGAGCTTGAGGTTGAGGCACAGGCCTGGCTTTTATTGCTGAAGAAGAAGGTGACAGAGATCAGCAGTGCTCAGGTGGCTGCAATTTACGAGACGGACGAGATAAACAAGGGCGTTGAACTGAAACTGACGCAGGATGCCTCGCTACAAAGAGCGCTTAAAGCTGCTTCAAGTAAAGCGAAGAGTGAAGGGGTGTCGATTTCTATAACGGATAAAACCGCAGCCGGTCGGGAAAAGGTCAAGACTGCACTGATCAAATATGCAGCTGATTTAGTAGAGGAAAGAAAGATCCTGATTGATCAGTTTGATGTGGTGTTAAATGAGCTGGTCGCCAAGGGCGGTAAGAAGGATGAGTATGCGGCTTATATAAAGACAATCTCCAGTATCAAAGTTGATGTTGCGGATGCCAGTGCGACCTGGATAGCGGTCAGCAGCTGGTTGACATCGACAGAGGGTGGCTTGCGCTGGGCCCTTAACATTATCCAGTTCATTATTATTATGATTTTATCTTACCTGTTTTCTATTGTTGCAGGAAGGCTGGTCAAAAAAGTTTTTGTAAATTCGAAAAACTTTTCAGTATTACTGCTTGATTTTTTGCAACTGGGTGCGCGCCGGATTGTTTTGTTGATCGGGCTTTTTATTGGTCTTTCAGCTTTGGAAATTAATATTGGGCCGGTTCTGGCAATTGTTGGTGCAGCTGGCTTTGTGGTTGCTTTTGCACTACAGGGCTCGCTCAGCAATTTTGCCAGCGGAATTCTCACCTTGATTTATCGTCCATTTGACATTGGTGATATGATTAAAGTGGCGGGGACCCTTGGCGAGGTTGAGGCGATGAATTTGCTCTCTACACAATTAAGGACGCCGGATAATCAGCTTGTTATTGTCCCTAATAATGCAGTTTGGGCAGATGTTATTATCAATGTGACAGGGATTACACAACGTCGTGTTGATCTGGTTTTCGGGATTGGTTATAGCGATGATATTGATAAAACACAAAAAATTTTAGAGGAAATAGTAGCCGCGCACGAGTTTGTTTTAGAGCATCCTGAACCCATCGTGAAGCTTCATGAACTTGCAGATTCTTCAGTCAATTTTATTTGCCGACCATGGGTCAAACCTGCTCACTATTGGGATGTTTATTGGGATGTTACGCGGGAAGTTAAGCGCCGTTTTGATAGCGAAGGTGTTTCTATCCCATTCCCACAGCAGGATGTTCATCTGTATCGGGAAATTGTTGAAAAAGGTGATGATGAATAATGTTAGAAATCGGAGCATAAGGACGTACGGGTCCGCCGGGGATGAAATAAGAAGATGATGGATACTTATGGCTTCTGGTTCTAAAAAAGTTATTTTTGCCGCGCTTGCGGGTAATACCTTGATTGCCGTGACTAAATTTGTCGCCGCTTCGATTACCGGCAGCTCGGCGATGCTTTCTGAGGCGATCCATTCTCTGGTCGATACAGGCAATCAGGGATTGTTGCTCTACGGTATGAACCGGGCGCAAAAACCGGCAGATGAAAACTTTCCCTTTGGCCATGGCAAGGAAATCTATTTCTGGAGTTTTGTGGTCGCTATCCTTATTTTTGCTCTGGGTGGTGGGATCTCTGTTTACGAGGGTATTCACCATTTATTGCATCCCCAACCAGCAACGAACCCTCTGATTAACTATCTTGTTCTGAGCTTGGCGATTATCTTTGAAGGGGTCGCATGGCTTTTTGCCCTCCGTGAATTCAGGCGGACCAAAGGTAAAAATGGCTATATTGAGGCGATTAATCAGACAAAAGATCCCTCTGTTCTGGTTGTTTTGTTTGAGGATTCCGCCGCTATGCTTGGTTTGCTGGTCGCCCTGATTGGTATCGGCCTGACTCAACTGACCGGAAACGTTTACTTTGATGGGGGTGCGTCTATCCTGATTGGTTTTATCCTGATCGGAACAGCGATCTGGCTGGCTCGCGAAACCAAGGGGCTGCTGATTGGTGAAAGTGCCGAACCACAAATTGTGCAGGGGATTCGTGAGATTGTCCAAGAAAATACAATCATTGAGAGTGTCAACGAGATCCTGACCATGCATATGGGACCAGATTTTATCCTGGTCACTTTGAGTGCTGACTTTGTTGATAATGCTTCTGCCGACGCCGTTGAAGAGCAGATAGCGGAGCTTGATTTGCAGGTCAAGATCCGGTTTCCAAGAGTCAAACGAGTTTTTATTGAAGCCGAAAAGATGGTTCGAAAGAGGATTGTCTCTTAGCCCTCATATTGCGTGTGAGCCCTCTACCTCTCTTAACCAAGCTGGTAAAAAAGGTTGCAGTGCTATCCCCTCCTGTTGAAATCTGCTAGACTTAATCTTTCTCTGTATCCTCACTGAAGTAGGAGATATGCCATGTTAAAGGGGCTGATTGTAAGCCTGTTTCTGCTGCTGTCTATTCCGGGTATGACCGTGGCAGCTGAGATCGAATTGCGCGATGTTATCGATGCTTTGGAAACTCCATTCAAAGCTGAAACTAAAAATTCTGAACAAATTAAGGATTTTAGCGCCACTTTTTTTCAGGAGTCTCATATTGCCTCGATTGACCGAACTCAACATGGTCAGGGGGTTGTCCAGTTCAAATTTACCGCGGCAACAGGGCAGAAATCTCCACTGGCAAAATTTCGTTGGGAATACCATAAACCCACGGTTCAGGAAATCATTTCAGATGGTCAGACGATGTGGGTCTATCTCCCTGAAAACCGTCAGGTGATCGAAAGTGATATCGGTCAGATTGATGCTCAGAAGGGGGAAAATCCCGTCACTTTTCTCAGTGGTCTGGGTAACCTCTCGCAGGATTTCTTCATTAACTGGGGATCTCCCCGGATTGTTGAAAGTGGTGACTATCTGTTGCAGTTAGAGCCGCGCAAGGTATCGCAGTTTATCCAGAAAATTGAGGTGACTGTGAGTAAGAAATCTGTCAATAACTGGCTGAAAGGGGATAAAACCGGTGAAATATTCCCGATCATAGCAACCCTGGTGACCGATCCCAATGGGAACCTTACGGCGATTGAATTTCGTGATGTGCAGGTCAACCGGAAGCTTGCGGACAATTTATTCCAGTTTGAGCGGCCGGAAGGGGTGGAGTTGGTCGACCCTGCTGAGCAGATGAGTTTTTGAGTTTAGACAGTCCAGACACTTTTTTAGGTAACAACCGTTCCGTGGCTTTTATCGCGGAGCGGTTTTGTGTTATAAGTCTTTGATTCTTAGAGCTTTATTTCATTTCAGTCAGAATAAGTTGTGAAGGAGTAAAACGATGCCGAGTTTTGATATTGTTTCAAAAGTTGATTTTCAGGAAGTGGATAATGCGGTCAATCAGGCGGTAAAAGAAATTTCTCAGCGTTACGATTTTAAAGGGACAACCAATGAGGTGACGTTGGAAAAGGATTCCTTGAGCATTCTTGCGGCCGATGATTACAAGCTGCAGGCGATTAAGGATATTCTGATCGCCAAGTTGGTACGCCGCAAGGTTTCTCCTAAGTGCTTTAATTATGGCAAAGAAGAGACCGCTTCTGCCGGTGCAGTGCGGGTTAAGGCAGATATTATTCAGGGGATCGATAAAGAAAAAGGGAAAGAGATCGTCAAGCTTATTAAGGCCACCAAGCTCAAAATACAGGCACAGATCATGGAAGACCAGGTACGGGTTACTGGCAAAAAGATTGATGATCTGCAAGAGGTGATGCAGATGTTGAAGGGGAAAGATCTGGATATCGAGTTGCAATTTGAAAATATGCGGTCGTAGCAAGTTGTCTTGTATCGCAGATTATAGAAATATAAACATCATCAGGAAGTGAATACGTGGATAAATTAAAAGTGAGCTTGGTCAGTCTTGGCTGCCCGAAAAATTTGGTCGATTCAGAGGTGATGCTGGGATGTTTACCATTGGATCGGTATGAGATTATTCTTGATGAAAGTGAAGCCGACATTATTATTGTCAATACTTGTGCATTTATCAACGATGCCAAGGAAGAATCGGTCGATACCATTCTGGAGATGGCCGATTATAAAGAGAACGGCAGCTGTAAATTACTGGTCGTTGCCGGTTGTTTGCCGCAACGCTACCAGGATGTTTTAAAAGAGCAATTACCGGAAGTTGATCTTTTTCTTGGGACCGCTGAAGGGCCGCAAATTGTTGAATTGATTGAGCGACAATTGGAGAATGATGTCCCAATCCAGAAAATTGGCGTCCCTGATTATCTCTACGATCACGAAACTCCCCGGGTCAATTCATCGCCGACCTACACGAGTTATGTCAAAATAGCCGAAGGGTGTTCCAACCATTGTTCCTACTGTATTATCCCGCAGTTACGGGGAAAGTTGCGTTCACGGAGTATCGATTCTGTGGTAGAGGAAGCACATCATCTAGCGAGCCAGGGGGTGACAGAAATCGTTTTAATTGCCCAGGATATTACCGATTACGGGGCAGATCGGAACGACGGCGCAACCTTGGAAAAACTCCTGAAACAACTGGTCAGCGTTGAAAAAATCGTCTGGATTCGCCTCCTTTATGCTTATCCTGACGGTGTTTCGGATGAATTAATTGAGCTGATCGCCACCGAAGAGAAAATTTGTAAATACCTGGATCTACCTCTGCAACATATCGACGATCATATTCTGACCCAGATGAATCGACACCTTGATGAGAGCCAAACCCGTGAACTGGTGCAGCGGTTGCGCGAAAGAATCCCCGATTTGACTCTGCGCACCTCTTTTATTGTCGGGTTCCCCGGTGAAACCCGCGAACAGTTTGATAAGCTCCTGAAGTTTGTTGAAGAGGGGCATTTTGAACGGGTTGGAGTTTTTCGCTACTCCCGTGAAGAGGGGACGACTGCTGCAAAATTACCAGAGCAGGTTCCGGCTCGAACCAAAACCAGCCGATTGAATAAACTGATGAAAGCTCAGGCTCGGGTCTCTTTCCGTAAAAACCGTTCCCTGATTGGTTGCACCGAACAAGTTCTGGTTGAAGGTTACAGTGAAGAGACCGATCTGTTGCTGAAGGGGCGCAGTGCCCGGCAAGCTCCCGATATTGATGGGCAGTATTTAATTACCTCTGGAATTGCCGATGTCGGGGAATATGTTCAGCTGAAAATTACCGATTCCTCCGAGTACGATCTGATTGGTGAAATAGTAGAGGAAGAAGAAATTTAATCTGACTTTGTCGCTCATTTGCATAAAGTACAAAATACAATAAAGGTGAAACTATGAAAGTTATTTTACCGGTCGCAGGAAAAGGGACCCGCTTACGTCCCCACACCCATACAAAGGCTAAATCACTGGTCAATGTTGCGGGGAAAACGGTTCTTGAACATATTATTGACCGGCTGAAAAATGTCGATGTTGACGAATATGTTTTTATTATTGATGAGAATGGTCAGCAGATCAAAAATTTTATGGCGGCTAAATTCCCCGAGCTGAGTTGTAGCTACTATGTTCAACAAGAACGCCTTGGCCCCGCTCATGCCGTGGCGCTGGGGGCTCCATCGGTCCAACCGGGTGATGATCTGCTGGTGGTTTTCAATGACACCATTTTTGTGACCGATTTGACGGCGATTCCCGAGATATGCAGTAACGCCGATGGCCTGATCTATTCCAAAGAGGTTGAGGACTATCAACGTTTTGGTGTCAATGTTCTCGATGGTGATTTCATCGTTGATATGGTGGAAAAACCCGATACTCCCATCTCACGGTTGGCCCAGGTGGGTCTCTATTATTTGAAGGATGGAGCCGGATTTATTGGTGCTATCGAGGCAACGATTGCTGCCGGTGAAACGGTCAAGGGGGAGTATTACCTCCCATCGGTTTTTATGCGGATGATTGGTTCCGGTCTTAAATTCAAGGCTCCTGAAATTGACGACTGGCTCGATTGCGGAAAACCGGAAACATTGCTGGAGACCAACCGCTTTCTTCTCAAAGGTCGGCACCATATCCATGGCGATGTCCAGGATAGCGTACTGATTGAGCCGGTTCATATCGGCCACGGTGCAGTTATCAAAAACTCAATCATCGGGCCGAATGTCTCGGTTGCTTCTGGAAGTGTGATTGAAAATAGTGTCATCAGTGACTCAATTATCAATACCGACAACAAAGTCAGCAATTTGATTCTTGACCATTCACTGCTGGGAGATTCCGTCAGTCTGGTTGGTTCACCCCGGCGGATGAATATCGGCGATCATTCGCATATTGTGATGGATCAATAAAACTCTTCAACGGAGAGACGCGGAGTTGGAGAGATTGCGGAGAAAAACTAGAAACCCAAAATAGCCACCAAGACACCAAGAGCACCAAGAAAAAGCAAAAACGTCTTCTTTTATTTTTTAAAACCTAAAAAGTGCTTTTGACTGTGGTTCTCTTAGCGGACTTGGAGTCTTGGTGGCAAATTGGTTGTATGAACTTGACCTGGTTTCTCTCCCTCTCTCCGCCTCTCCGTTAAAATAATTTGGTAGAAAATAAGGTATAATCATCATAATGAATTATCAGCAATATCTTCCATATATTATCCCGCCGCTGCTTGGCGGGGTGATCGGTTATGTGACCAACTACATTGCTATTCGGATGTTGTTCCGGCCCCTACGTGCCTGGCGGATTATGGGTATCCGGGTACCGTTGACTCCCGGGATTATCCCGGCCAAACGGGGTGAACTGGCGGTTAGAATGGGGGAGATGGTTGGTGAACACCTGCTGACTGCTGATGATGTCGGACAGGCTTTTGCCAAGGATTCGATCCAGCGGGAACTGCGTCTCACCGTGACCGATAAACTTGGTTCTTTTCTGGATCGTGAGTTGGGATCGTTAGAGTCGTTGGTTCCCAGCCATTTTCGACCCCGCTTTCGTGAGATAATCAGCCTTTTTCAGGTGAAAATCGTCAAGTTAATCTTTGATTTTCTTCAGAGTGAACAATTTGAACAGAAATTACGCGACTACCTGCAACAGCAAGCTGAGCAGCTATTGGCGCGGGATCTTTCCAGCTTCTTAACTCCAACGCAGTATCAATCAGCACAAAAACATCTGGATAATAAATACAGCCAATTCTTTCAATCCCCCAGAACTGCCGGAATGGTCGGCGATTATGTTGATCATAAAACCGGACAATTATTGGCAACCGACCTGCCACTGCGTGACCTGTTACCTGCCGATCTGGTTGAATTGCTCCTGACCCAGCTAGAAAAAGAGATGCCCCCTTTGGTAGAAAAGTTTGGCGGGATGCTTTATGACCCGACTTTTCGTGCCCGGATGGTGAAAAAAGGGAAAGAAGCGATCGATTCTTTCCTCGATTCTCTTGGAGGATTAGCCGGTCTCCTCAGCGGGTTTATGGATCTGAATAAAATTTATGACAAAATTCCTGAGTTTCTCGACAAGGCGGGGGATGAAATTGCCGACTGGTTGAAAGATGCAAAAACTCAGCAACAACTGGCAAAATTGTTGCGTGAGCGGGTTGATAGTTTGTTGGATCGTTCCTTAGCCAGTTATGTCGAAAAAATGCCCTATGAAAAGATTGAAGGGGTTCGTCAGTTTATCAAGGATCAGGTTGTTGTCACGGTGCAGTCACGCAAAACCATCGACACCGCCCTAATCTTGACCGAAAGTGCTGTCGATCGCATTAAGGATCGGCCATTTGCGGAGCTGTTAACCCGGGCACTACCGGAAAATGGCCTGGAGCTTGGTCGGGAACAATTAGCTGATAAGCTGCTGCAGGCAATCCGTTCACCCCAGGCACGGGCAGCGCTGGAAGCAATTCTGGTTGAGCAGAGCAATCAATGGCTCTACCATAAACCGCTGGGATTATTGTCTGCCAGAATGCCCGGCGATCTCCGCCAGGAGATCGAAAGTGGAACCTGCCAGCTGATTGAAGAGATGTTGAAAAAAGAAGCCCCCCGATTGGTCGAAACCCTCAATGTCCGGCGGATGGTCGAAGAGAAAGTGAATAGCCTCGATCTGTTGCAGGTGGAAGATCTGTTGATGGGGGTGATGAAGGAACAGTTCAAATACATCAATATCTTCGGTGGCCTGCTCGGATTTCTGATCGGGTTTGTTAATATCCTCGCTTTCCAGTTGATGTGATTTTTGTCCCTTAAGACTCATTTTTTGTGCTGAGAAATTAAGGATAAGTGTTGGGCAGGATACATTTTAGAAATCAACAAGGATGATATGACTCTTATGCTTACTGATGAAGATCTGAAAGCTCAACTGCAACGGGTGCTGGCTTCGGTTGAGCAGTTACTGCCGAAAGTGGTCGATAGGGTCGACTGGAATAAAAGTTGGGCAGCCAATTGGCGCAGTTACTCTTTTGCCGGTTATCTGGAAGCGATCAATGAACTCGATCCGGTGACATTGGATGATCTGTTTGGGATCGATCAGCAGAAACAGATTTTGGAGGAGAATACCCGGCAGTTTGTCCAGGGGTTTCCCTCCAATAATGTCCTGCTCTGGGGAACCCGTGGTACCGGAAAATCAACCCTGGTTCGAGCCCTGTTGAATGCTTATGCGGAAAAAGGGTTACGGATCATTCAGGTGGATAAGGATGATCTGGTCAATCTGGCCGATATTTTTGCTGCCATTAAGGGGGAGCCGTATCGCTTTATTATCCTCTGTGATGATCTCTCTTTTGAACCGGGGGAATCGAGTTATAAAGTATTGAAAAGTGCCTTGGATGGTGCAGTTTATGCTGCTCCTGAGAATGTTCGGTTTTATGTCACTTCAAACCGGCGCCATCTGCTTCCCGAATATGAAACTGACAACCTCGGTTTTAAAATGGTCAATAATGAACTCCATGCCGGGGAAGGGGTTGAGGAGAAGACCTCATTATCTGACCGTTTTGGATTGTGGGTCCCTTTTCATATTTTCAGTCAGGATCAATATTTTGAATTGGTCGGTCAATTGGTCAAAAAGCATTCTCTTGAACATCAACTCGAACCGGTTCTGGATGATACATTATTTGATGCAGCCTTAAAATGGTCGCACACCAAAAGTAAGCGTTGCGGAAGGACTGCTCTGCAGTTTTCCCGCTACTGGGTTGGACAACAATTATTGAAGCGGAGTGAATAATGGAAAGAGCAACTTTTGCCGGTGGGTGTTTCTGGGGAACCGAGGAAGCGTTTAGAACTTTGGATGGCGTGATCGAAACTACTGTTGGTTATATGGGGGGGACGACAGAAAGTCCGACCTATGAAATGGTGTGTACCGGCACGACGGGTCATGCTGAGGTGGTTGATATTACTTTTGACCCAACTGTTATTACCTATCAACAACTGCTTGAACAGTTCTGGGCCAGCCATAATCCGACCAGCCTTAATTTTCAAGGGGTGGATCATGGAACCCAGTACCGTTCGGCCATTTATTTTTACAATGAAGAGCAGCGCCAACAGGCCGAAGAATCAAAAGCGGCTCTGGATGCTTCGACAGCTTACATTGCTCCAGTTGTGACGGAAATAACACCCGCAGGGTCGTTCTGGCGTGCAGAGGAGTATCATCAGCTCTATTTTAAGAAGCAAAAACCAGATT
>JAOZQF010000189.1 GCA_029932345.1 Desulfuromusa sp.
AAGGGTCACCGCACTGGACACAACGTTCGGATTGTTTACGCACCTGCCGATTGTTGAAAAATTGATAAATTTCATCAAAATTACGCAATCGCTGGCTGGGCTCAAATTTGTCTGGATCGTGGCGACTGGTTTCAATAAAATTCTGCATTTAATCCCCCTCTTTGGGGTTGAGCGGTGCTTGCATATCCTTTGGAGTGACCATCCAAAAGTAGGCTAGCTCCTCACGATAATCGTTGAGAATCCTTCGGGCTTTCGGGCTGCTGGTGCGATTGATATAACTGGTCAGGATTTTTTTCAGATAAAGCTTACCCTCACTGTCATCATCAACATCAATTCTGCGGGCAAAAACCAACTCCTGATTGAGCCGGTCAATGAAATTTTTCTGGCGATCATAAACAAAAGCGACGCCACCGGTCATCCCTGCGGCAAAGTTGATCCCGGTTTCTCCCAAGATCACCACAGTGCCACCAGTCATATATTCACAAGCATGGTCGCCGGTTCCTTCAACCACCGCCAATGCTCCCGAATTGCGGACGGCAAAACGTTCTCCTGCCGCCCCGGCGATAAATAATTTACCCCCTGTAGCTCCGTAGAGGCAGGTATTACCAGCCGCAGACGATCCCTCCTGATAAATTGCCGGAGTGATGATAATCTGCCCACCGTGCATCCCTTTGCCGACGTAATCGTTGCCGACGCCAGTCAACAGCAATGACATCCCTTCGGCAAGGAATGCTCCCAGTGATTGCCCTGCGGCCCCTTTGAGTTTGAAGGTCAGAGCCTCTTTCGGTAGCCCCTGATCACCGTAGAACTTGGCGATTTCACCACTGATCAAGGTACCAAAACTGCGGTTGGTATTGATGATGTTCCGTTCAATGATCATTTCCGTCTGGGGGTTTTTGATCACCGGATAAATTTCGTTGAGGATTGATTTTTCAAAACTGTTTTTATCAAACGGGGGATTTTCCTTTTGCCAGGTGTTGCTCCCCTCAACTTGCATCAGGATGGTGGAAAAGTCGAATTTTCTGAACTTGGCGTCATCGATCTGTTTCAGTAAGTCGGTTCGACCGATGATCTCATCAAGTGAGCGGAAACCGAGTTCAGCCAGAATTTCCCGAACATCTTCAGCAATATTGGTCAGGTAACTGACAACTTTTTCAACCGTGCCGACATAATGGGCACGCAGATTTTCATCCTGAGTGGCAATGCCAACGGTGCAACGGTTGAGATGACAGACCCGGAGGATTTTACAGCCGAGGATAACCAGCAATGGGGTGCCAAAGGCGAACCCTTCTGCCCCCATCATTGCCGCTTTGACAACATCAAGGCCAACTTTCAAGCCCCCATCGGTTTGCAGTTGCACCAATTCGCGCAGGTTGTTGGCCTTCAAACTCAGATGGGTTTCAGTCAGTCCCAGTTCCCAGGGGTTGCCGGCGAATTTAATTGAGCTGAATGGTGCCGCACCAGTGCCGCCATCGTTGCCGGAAATGATAATTTTATCGGCATAAGCTTTTGCGACTCCCGCAGCAATGGTGCCAACCCCTGCGCTGGAAACAAGTTTGACGCTGATAATTGCATCGGGGTTGACTTGTTTTAAATCAAAGATCAATTGCGCCAGATCTTCTATGGAATAGATATCGTGGTGTGGCGGTGGTGAGATCAGGGTGACTCCGGGGACGGTAAAGCGCAACGTCGCAATCATCTGGGTGACTTTATCTCCCGGTAGTTGTCCCCCTTCTCCAGGTTTTGCCCCCTGAGCAAGTTTGATCTGGATCTCTTTGGCACTGCGCAGGTAGCCGGGGGTCACTCCAAACCGACCCGAAGCAATCTGTTTGATTTTGCTGTTGCGCACCGTTTTGAACCGCTTGGCATCTTCCCCACCTTCACCGCAGTTGGATGAACCACCCAGCTGATTCATCGCTTCTGCCAGTGCTTCGTGAGCTTCGGGAGAGAGGGCTCCGAGGGACATGGCGGCAGAATCGAAGCGGCAAGTAATCGCTGTAATTGGTTCAACCTCATCCAGGCTGATTGGCTGGTTCGAACTATTAAATTCCAGGGCATCACGAATAAAGCGGATGCCACGCCCTGTGACCATTTCCCGAAATTTCAGATACTCGTCCCGACTGCAGGTTTCCGCAAAGCGGTGCAATTGGGTAACAATCTGAGAATTGAAATCGTGGTATTCAAAACCCGGATTGTCTCGATAAAAGCCGCCAATCTCCAAAGGGTAGATCGGTTGCATAAAGTTTTCGGTAAAATGTTTTCGATGGATGGTATCAATCCGCGCCTCAATGTCAGCAAAGTCCAGTCCTGGAAGCAGCACTGTTGAACCTTTGAAACAGGTTTCCACCAGTTGTTCACTCAGGCCGATGACATCGAACAGGGCTGCATTGCGATAACTGGAAACAGTGCTGATCCCCATTTTTGACATGATCTTGAGAATCCCCTTGGTCAGGGCAGCATAGATATTTTTCAGTGATTCGCGGATCTCTTTAGCTGACAGTTTACTTTTTTCGCAGAGATCCAGTCCGGTGGCATAAAGTAACCAGGGGTAAATTGCAACACTGCCATAGCCGACCAGGACTGCGGCTGAATGGGGGTCCAGAACTTCAGCGGTGCAGGCGACGATGGTGACATCCTGGCGCTGGCGGACTTGGAGTAATTGTTGGTTGATGGTGCCGACAGCCATTGCCATCGGGATCAGTTTCTGTTCAGCAGAAAGAATCCGATCATCCAGAATGACGATGCGGATGCCATGATTTTGCACACTGTCGACAACACTTTCCCCCAGTTGTTGCAGTGACTGCTTCAGGTTTGAAGTGAAGCCGGTCATGAATTTTTGTTGTTTGTAGCAGGGTTCATAGCGGGGTAATTCAGGATTACCGAAAGAGAGGAGCGCCTGGTAAATATCGTAGGAGAGGATCGGTGAGATGCTTTTCAGCCGTTTTGCCCGCTCTTTGGTTTCGATCAATGGATTGCCAATTCCACCAAAACCAATGGTCGTTGACATCACCGCTTTTTCACGGAGAGAATCGATAGGCGGATTGGTCACTTGGGCAAATTTCTGTTTGAAAAAGTCGGAAAAGTTTCGTTGTTGTTCTGAAAAAGCTGCCAACGGACAGTCGTCACCCATCGATCCGACCGGTTCCTTACCGTCTTTTATCATCGGTCGAATGATCAGGTCGATCACTTCGCTGGTGATATTGTGATAGCGCTGTAATTTGTCCAGTTCGGGATAACGATAGTCGCTGAGGTCTTCAAACTGACGTTCAATAAATTCCTGCAGGAAATAGGTGTGCTCGGTCAACCAACGGCTGTAGGGTTG
>JAOZQF010000190.1 GCA_029932345.1 Desulfuromusa sp.
GGGTCAGCTCGATGACCTATCAGGCAGCATCGGGTGCCGGAGCACCCAATATGCGAGAATTGTTGACCCAGATGGGAACTTTGAAGGATTGTGTTGCTGAGGAACTGCAAACTTCCGGCTCGGCGATTCTGGAAATTGACCGTAAGGTCACTGCAAATCTGCGGAGTGACGATTTTCCCAAAGCCGAATTTGGTTTTCCTCTAGCCGGGAGTGTTCTCCCCTGGATTGACCGGGAAGTGGAAGATGGTCAAAGTCGGGAAGAGTGGAAGGGGATTGCCGAAACCAACAAGATTCTGGGCAACCAGACCCCTGTCCCGATTGACGGAATTTGTGTTCGGATCGGCTCGATGCGCTGTCATAGCCAAGCTTTGACGATCAAACTGAACAAAAATCTGCCCATTGAGGAGATCGAAGCCTTGATTAGTAACAGTAATCAGTGGGCTAAATTGATCCCAAACAACAAAGCCGACACGTTGGAGAATTTGACCCCTGCTGCAGTTTCCGGAACCCTTGAGATTCCTGTTGGCCGGGTACGCAAAATGCACATGGGTCCAGAGTATCTCTCTGTTTTCACCTGTGGCGATCAACTCCTGTGGGGGGCGGCTGAACCTCTGCGCCGGATGCTGCGTATTCTTATGAAAAAATAACCACGGTCTGATCTAAAAAAACAGCACCCCTCGGGTAAGTCCGGGGGTGCTGAGAAAACTTTTGTCATTAAATAAAGGATTGGGGGGGCACGAGTAAAAACTATCCCCTGTTGATCCGTTGGTTCAAAATTTTTCTTCGATCTCAGGGAGATCCAGACCAAACGCTTTATGGAGTACCCGCACTGCCAATTCAGTGTATTTAGCATCAACGATACAGGACACCTTGATTTCACTGGTTGAGATCATCTGGATATTAATTCCTTCCTCAGATAAAGCTTCAAACATCGTACTTGCTACCCCAGCATGAGAACGCATTCCAACTCCGATAATTGATACTTTAGAAATTTCTGTATCGAAACTGACCTCACGAGCCTTAATTTTTTTAGCGACTTTTTCAATAATTTCCACCGCTTTTTTACAATCCCCTTTAGGCACGGTAAAAGTCAAATCGGTTGCGCCCTGATGAGAGATATTCTGGATAATCATATCAACGGTGATATCGTCATCACTCAGCGGGGTAAATATCTGCGCCGAAATACCCGGTTGGTCGGGCACCCCGACAATACTAATTTTTGCCTCATCCTTGTTATACGCTACACCTGAAACCAGTACCGTTTCCATATCCTGATCCTCCTTCATTACCAGAGTCCCCGGTTTGTCGTGGAAACTGGAACGCACGTGAATAACAACATTATATTTCTTGGCAAATTCAACACTGCGAATTTGCAGAACTTTTGCCCCGAGAGATGCCATCTCCAACATTTCATCGTAGGATATTTTTTCGATTTTACGTGCTTCTGGAACCATTCTCGGATCGGTTGTGTAGACCCCGTCGACATCGGTATAAATTTCACAGACGTCGGCTTTCATGGCTGCTGCAACGGCGACCGCTGAAGTATCGGAGCCACCGCGACCGAGAGTGGTGATATTGCCCTCACCATCGGTTCCCTGAAATCCGGCAACGATAACAATGGTCCCTTTTTTCAAGTCCTCACGAATATTTTCGTCACCGATCCTCTTAATGCGTGCCTTGGCATGAACTTTATCGGTCAACATGGGAATCTGTGAACCCAGGTAACTTTTGGCATTGTAGCCCATGGACTGCAGGCACATCGACAACAATGCGATTGTCACCTGCTCCCCGGTTGACACCAGAACATCGTATTCACGCTCACTCGGTGTTTCGGTCACTTCCGCAGCCAGAGCGACCAGGCGATTTGTTTCACCGGACATTGCCGAGACGATGACAACGACCTCATTACCTGCATCAAAAGTTTTAGCGATCCGGTTGGCAACATTGCGGATCCGTTCCACAGATCCCACTGAAGTGCCACCATATTTCTGCACGACCAGAGCCATAACAATCCTCTTCTTTCCAACGGGGAAAACCAACCAGATTCTATGTATTGGTGTTGATAAGTTATTAAAAATCTCAGGAATGTACTTTAATATCAGAAAACTCAGAAGCGGTCAAAATCTTTTTCTATTTCGGAGAGATTCGGGTAGAATTTAAGCCTATTGTAGCGACAATCGGCTTAAGATTTTACTTGCCTCAACCAACGCAAGAGATATTGATTGGGCAGCGATCCTTCACGCAGGAGATTCAATGCAGATTCGCAAAACTCGCCTGCGGCTCAAACATTCCTCATTCTGCCTTGAATCCCCTCCGTTCCGGTCATCCCTTATGCTGGTGGAGGAAAGCAGGTAGCAGGAGCTACTCTATTTTTTGCGCCAGGACTTCACGCGGTTTGCCGCTGCCGTCGGATGGACCGACAATCCCTTCCAGTTCCATCCTCTCAATCATTCTGGCAGCACGGTTATAACCAACCCTTAAGCGGCGCTGAACCATGGAAATAGAGGCCTGACGGCTGTCGGTCACAATTTTTACTGCGTCGTCCCAAAGAGCATCGTACTCTTCTTCAAGGGCATCAGTCTCCACTGCGGGGGGGGCTTTCAAGATCGATTTATCGTAAGTTGGTTTTCCCTGTTTGGAGAGAAAATCAACGACTCGCTGAACTTCCAGTTCAGAAACAAACGCTCCGTGAATCCGTTGCAGGTAGCCAACTCCCGGCGGAAGAAATAACATATCGCCCATTCCGAGGAGTGTTTCGGCCCCCATGGAATCGAGAATCGTCCTCGAATCGGTGCGGGAAAAAACTTTAAACGAGATGCGAGTTGGAAAGTTAGCTTTGATCAGCCCGGTGATAACATCAACACTTGGCCGTTGGGTTGCAAGGATCAAATGAATTCCGGCAGCTCGTGCCATCTGTGCCAGACGGGCGATTGATTCCTCAATCTCACGTCCGGCAACCATCATCAGATCGGCAAGTTCGTCGACGATAACGACAATATAGGGGAGGTGAGCGTGTTCAAGTTCCTCTACGGGTTCAACGAATACCGGGGGTTCCATCTCTGCATCAAGAAAATCTTCAACCGGTTCAGGCTCTGGCGGGAGATCTTTGATATTTTTTGCCTCTTTCGCCAACTTGCGGTTGTATCCGTCCAGGTTTCGAACCCCTTTGTCAGCCATCAGTTGATAGCGGCGTTCCATTTCCCGAACCGCCCAGGCAAGTGCCAGCGATGCCTTTTTCGGGTTGGTAACAACCGGCAGCAGCAGGTGGGGAATCCCTTCGTAGATCGACAGCTCCAACATCT
>JAOZQF010000191.1 GCA_029932345.1 Desulfuromusa sp.
TCATATCAGGGAGCTTGATGGTAAGAACGAAACACTTGTTGTAGGTCAGGAGATGGATACTCTTATCAATCTGCATCCGCGTGAATTTACCTTCATTATCGAAGATATTAAAACGATGAACTATTCCTCTTTGCGTGCCTTTATTGAAAAAGAAAAGTTGAAAGGGACGCAAAAAATCAAAGAATATGAAGTTGAAAAACACAAACGAATTGCCTTTCCATTTGCAACCATTGTACTCACTTTTATCGGGGTCGCCATTTCCAGTCGTAAAGTTCGGGGGGGAATTGGAATGCACCTTGGAATAGGCCTTACCATCACTTTTTCATTTATTTTATTTCTGCAGATTACAACTGTTTTTGCTACGCGAGGCAACCTGGCTCCCTGGTTATCTGTTTGGATACCCAATATATTGTTTGCAATTATTGGAGTGTACTTACTGAAAATTGCACCCAAATAATTTTACGATCCCATTCCGGGCCAATAATAGTATTCCGAAAATTTATTTGTTAAAGAAACTGGATTATTGAAAATCCCGTAAACAGCCGATCCACTTCCACTCATTGAAGCATATATTGCTCCTGCATTGTAGAGGTTTTCCTTTATTTTCTCAATTTCCTGAAATCTTTTAAAAACCTCTATTTCAAAATCATTGGTGAGGTTTTGTTTCCACTGGTCAATGGGATAGCTGATGATTGTTTGAAGTGAAGTCTGTTTAAATTTGGGCTTAATCCAGGAATAAGCCTCTGGTGTATTGATGTGGATTTTAGGTGCCACGATGGCAAAGAAGAACTTTTTCAGATTGAGGTTTAAGGGTTCAAACTGATCACCTGTATTGGATGCCAGAACCGCTTTGTTTTTAATAAAAAAAGGACAATCTGAGCCAAGTCTTCCGGCATAATCCTGCATTGTTGAAACTGATAATCGCAGATTGAAAAGATCATTTAATAATTTAATAGTAAATGCTGCATCCGATGATCCTCCTCCCAATCCTGCTCCCATTGGAATTATTTTGTGTAGATGGATTTTGACAGGTGGAAGTTGGTGGTTAGCCTGCAAAAGCTCAAATGCTTTAACTACAATATTGTTTGCAGAATCTCCGGGAATATTGATACCGGTTGAATTGAATTCAAATTGTTTATCAGGTGCAACAATTATTTCCAGGATATCATGTAGGTTTAAAGGGTACATTATTGTTTCCAGGTTATGAAAACCATCATTCCTTTTTTCGGTGATGGATAATCCCAGGTTAATTTTGCAATTTGGAAAACAGATCATCAAAGTTAATTTATAACAAAGCTAAAATAATTGTAATTTTGAAACCCCACTTTTTACTTTTAAATTCAACATTTTTGTATGGCTATTATAAATTCTGTTATATCCTGGTTGATGAAAAAGCGGATTCACCAGATCGAGCTGTTCATGAAGTATCCTCATGAGGTTCAGGAAGAGTGGTTTAAGAAACTTATAAGTGCTGCAAAAAATACAGAATGGGGTTTGAAATACCATTATGGTTCAATTAAATCGTTTGAAGATTTTCAGAAACTGGTTCCTATTAATACATACGAATCCTTAAAACCCTATCTTGATCGCTCCAGAAAAGGGGAACAAAATATTTTATGGAATACTGATATAAAATTGTTCGCCAAATCATCAGGTACAACAGCCGATAAAAGTAAATTTATTCCTGTAAGCCAGGAAGCTTTGGAAGAATGTCATTACAAGGGAGGCAAGGACATGTTGTCGATTTACTGCAACAATCATCCTGATACTTTGTTGTTCGATGGTCGTGGATTGTCGATGGGAGGGAGTCATAGTATTGTTGAAATCAACAATGAAGTATACTACCATGGCGATTTATCGGCTCTGATTGTTCAGAATTTGCCATCATGGGCTGAGTTTATCCGTGTTCCAAAAAAGTCTGTTGCATTGATGGATGAATGGGAAAGTAAAATAGAAAAAATTGCTCAGTCAACAATAAATCATAATGTTACCAATATATTGGGAGTTCCTTCATGGACATTGCTTTTAATAAGACGAATTCTTAATATTACCGGGAAAAAAGATTTGCTGGATGTTTGGCCAAATCTGGAGGTATTTTTTCACGGAGGCGTTAATTTTGAACCCTATCGAACACAATTCAATGAGGTAATCTCATCTTCGCAAATGCAATACATGGATACTTATAATGCCTCGGAAGGATTTTTCGGGTTACAGGACCGTACCGATTCTGATGAATTGTTGTTGATGTTGGATTATGGCATTTATTATGAGTTTCTACCAATGGATCAGTTGGAGTCGGAACATCCCAAAACCAAATTACTCAGTGAAGTAGAAAAAAATGTAAACTATGCATTGGTAATTTCCACAAATGCCGGATTATGGCGCTATCTCATTGGCGATACGGTTGAATTTACCAGTCTGGAACCTTATCGGATACGGATTACCGGAAGAACAAAAAATTTCATCAATGCAGTTGGAGAAGAGCTTATTGTTGATAATGCTGAAAAGGCTTTATCCGTTGCCTGTAATAAATGTAATGCAGTTATCAATGAATTTACAGCTGCCCCGGTTTACTTTAATTCAAATGAAAATGCATGTCATGAGTGGTTGATTGAGTTTGAAAAAGAACCTGAAAATATTGAATACTTTGCCGAGACACTTGACAATGCTTTAAAATCATTGAATAGTGATTATGAGGCCAAAAGATATCATAATATGGTTTTGCGCCCACCTATCATAAAGTCGGTTGCAGATCAAACATTTTACAATTGGCTAAAAACAAAAAATAAACTGGGTGGACAGTATAAAGTTCCCCGATTGTCGAATAATAGAAAATATGTTGATGAAATCTTAAAAATGGTTAATTAAAAATACTATTTTCCCGACAAAAAAATACTATTTTTATCCCTTTTAAAAATCATTCGAAATGCATATAGCTATAGCTGGAAATATTGGGTCTGGAAAAACAACATTAACAAGGTTATTATCTAAAAACTTTAATTGGGAGGCACATTTTGAAGATGTAGATACCAACCCTTACCTGAACAGTTTTTACGAAGACATGCAACGTTGGTCGTTCAATCTTCAAATTTATTTTTTAAATAGCCGGTTCAGGCAAATTGTACAGATCAGGGAAAGTGGAAAAACAGTAGTTCAGGACAGAACAATCTATGAGGATGCTTATATTTTCGCTCCGAACCTGCATTATATGAATCTGATGACTACCAGGGATTTTGAAAATTATATTTCATTATTTGAATTGATGAGTTCATTTATTCAACCACCTGACTTT
>JAOZQF010000192.1 GCA_029932345.1 Desulfuromusa sp.
GATGGCGATGCTTTGGTCTATCCACAGGCGGGACTTGTTGAAATTCTTGATCTTCTTCAGCTGAAGTTTATCAATCTGACCCGGATTGGAATCTATGCTTCACCCAAAAGTTTAACCACGAAGAGTGTCGAGGAGCTGCAGCAACTTAAATCCAGAAAACTGCGTATTCTCTACCTGGGTCTTGAGAGTGGTGACGCTGCAACCCTGAAATTGACCAATAAAGGTTATAGCCCGGAGCAGATCCTGGAGCTATGTCAGAAGGCCAAGAGGGCAGGGATAAAATTGTCAATCACTGCTATTCTTGGTTTGGCTGGTCGGTTGCGCAGTCGGGAACACGCTGTTGCAACAGCTGAGTGGATCAATCAACTTTCTCCGGAATATTTCTCATTGTTAACCATGTTTCGACGTCATAATGATGCTTATTTTGAGCTGATTGAACCGCTGACAAATGGTGAAATTATTGAGGAAGCACTGTTGATTGTGCAACACCTACATCCACAAAGAACAATTTTGCGCTCAAATCATGTATCAAATATTTTAAATCTGGCGGGAAGCTATCCAAAAGATCGGGAACGAATTATTGCTGAAACTGAAGCGGCTCTGGCAGAAGCACGGTCTCATGCTGATTGGTTTAATCAGGTGCCCGACTACGGAGAGGAATACTTTTGAGTGATCAACCAGGTGATATTGGTTGTCGGAAAAAGGTGTGTCAACCGAGGCGACAGATGTGCCGCCTCGGTATGGTTCCAGTGGTTCCTATTTGCGTTGAAACGAGCTCTCGGCAAACGAATATTTGAACTCCATATGATCGGTGTAAGTCTCTTCTAAAATGGCAACAACATCTTCGGTAAAGACCAGTTCCTCATCGGTTGGGATAACAAAGACTTTGACCGGTGAATCGGGGGTGGTGATGAGTGTCTCTTTTTTGCGGGTCATGGTGGTGCGGTTCTTTTCCTTATCCAGGACGATACCGATATGATTGAGATTTTCCAGCGCCTTTTCACGGATTAACCAACCCATTTCACCAACGCCGGCGGTAAAGACAACAGCATCCAGTCGACCAAGGATCGCACAGTAGGAACCGATATATTTCTTCAGCCGGTAACCTTCAATCTCCAGTGCCAGGTCACAGCGTTTATTCCCAGCCTCGGCAGCCTCAATAACATCGCGGCGGTCTGTAAACTCACCAGTGATACCTAGAATTCCCGATTTTTTGTTCAGAACACTGTCGATCTCTTGTGGTGAAAGATTTTCACGTTCCATGATGAAGGCGGGAATTGCCGGATCGATGTCTCCGCAACGGGTCCCCATAACCGCCCCCTCTAACGGCGTAAGCCCCATTGAGGTGTCGACTGATACTCCATTTTTTATGGCAGTGTGGGAGACCCCATTACCGATGTGCATGGTAATCAGGTTGCAATCTTCAGGGGCTTTCTGCAGCAGAGCCGCAGCGCGTTTCGAAACATAGAGATGGCTGGTTCCGTGAAAACCATACCGCCGTACCCCATGTTTTTCATACCAATCATAGGGGACCGGATAAGTGTAGGCATGTTCTGGCATCGATTGGTGAAATGCTGTGTCAAAAATAGCAATGTGTGGAACATCTGGAAGATTAATTTGAGCAGCTTCAATCCCTGCAATATTGGGTGGATTATGCAATGGTGCCAGATGTTGAACTTCTTTTATGGCATCAAGTACCGTCGTGTCGATCCGGATGGACTTGGTAAACTTTTCACCGCCATGTACAACCCGGTGACCAACAGCTGAAATATGACTCATGTCTTCAACCACCCCGTAGGTTTTGTCGGTGAGAATCTTGACAATGAGATGAACCGCTGTCTTGTGATCCGGGCACTCGTACTCTTCACGATAGGTATCGCGACCGGGAACTTCATGGATAATAAAAGAATCACCTATTGTGACCCGCTCTACCATACCCCGGGCAATAACCTCCCTTTTGCTCCAATCAAAAAGTTGATATTTTACTGAGGAACTACCACAATTCAGGGCCAAAATTTCCATCTTGAATCTCCTTCTGGTCACGGGGAATATGATTTTTAATCTGGATTTTGATGAAGCGTGAGGGTTATAATTTCTCTGCCTGCTAAAGCCGTTATTGTCGACTAGGCTAGCTTAAGTGGTGGTTTTTAGGCAAGGATTTTTCTGATCTGGACAGCAGGCAAAATATCTGATAAAAGACACCATAACGCACTCGATTGTCGGGTGAAAAACTTACATAATTTAGGAGGAATAACCAATGGCTCATGTAATTTCTGACGAGTGTATCGCTTGTGGCGCATGTGTACCCAACTGTCCTGTTGACTGCATTTCCGAAGGCGATATCTACGTAATTGATGCAGACGCTTGTACCGATTGTGGTGCTTGTGTTGATTCTTGTCCGGTAGATGCTATTTCTGCTGAATAGAATCAACCCACTTTAACAACAAAAAAAGCGGACCCTGTCTTTGGCAGAGGCCGCTTTTTTTGTTGCTGCTATAAATTCTCCCCCGATTTGAAATTGTCAGGTTGACTCTTCTTTCCCCCTGGGTTTTTCCCTATATATTTCAGAGAATAGCGCCCCTCCTCACCGGTAAAGGGGAGAATCAGCAATTTCAGTAAGGTCACCTGCTCCACTGTTCGGAACTGCGAGAGGCCAATGGTCATCAGCTCATGTCCTGCTGCCGGTTGCGCCCGATAGGTTCCGAACAGTCGATCCCACCAGGGGAAATTAAAGCCAAAGTTACTGTTGGTCTCCCGAATCAGGACTGAATGGTGAACCCGGTGCATATCAGGAGTAACAGTGATCAATCTCAAAATACGATCAACTTTTTCCGGCAAATAGATATTGCCATGATTGAACATCGCCGTTGCATTGAGGGTGATTTCAAAAATCAGAACCGCAAGAACCGGGATCCCGAGTGCTGCAATGACAGCCATTTTGATCCCCATCGAGATGAGGATTTCCAGCGGATGAAAACGGAGTCCGCTGGAGGCATCAAGATCGAGGTCGGCATGATGAACCATGTGGAGTCGCCAGAGGACTGGAGTTGCATGAAACATCAGATGCTGCAGATAAACCACCAGATCGAGGAGCAAAATCGCCAGAGGAACTGTCACCCAGGGGGAGAGTTGTAGTGAGTTAAACAACCCCCAATCTTTAGCTGCTGCCGCAACTGCAACTCCCGTTGCTGCCAGGGGGACGGTCAATTTGAGCAGCAGACTACTGAGAAAAATAATCCCAAGATTATTAAACCAGCGCCCCTTTTTTGATAC
>JAOZQF010000193.1 GCA_029932345.1 Desulfuromusa sp.
CCGATATCGCTACGGCTCTTATCGACCACTATCCTCAGATTAAATATCAACAGATTAATTCAACTCCGGTTGCCGGAATCTACGAGGTTATTGTTGAAGGTGGTGAGCTTGTCTATTTTGATCCGGTCTCCGGAAACATGTTTTTCGGTGAACTCTGGACCGATGATCTCCGCAATCTGACCCAGGAGAGCAAGGATCGCTTCATGGCGACCAAATTGGCAACCCTGCCCCTTGATCAGGCGATTAAAATTGGCGATGGTCCCCATCAGGTGGTTGAGATAACTGATCCAGACTGCCCCTACTGTCGCAAAAGCTCCGCCTTCTTTGCCAACCGGGATGATGTGACCCGTTACATTTTTCTGTTTCCTCTGGATAATATTCACCCTCAAGCGGCGGCCAAATCGCGCTATATTCTTGCCGCCAAAGACCCGGGACTCGCTTACGAGGAAGTTTTCAGCGGTCAATTTGATGCCCGCCCGGTTCCTGCTGTCACCGATAACACCCGCCTTGATCTCCACCGGCAAGCGGCGAAAAAACTCGGCATTCATGGCACCCCCCAATTCTGGATTAACGGTCACCACGTTGCCGGATTCAATCCACAGCAATTTGAACATCTGTTAGGTCAATGATCTTGGAATCATCAATACAACAACGTCCCGAGCTGCTTGCTCCAGCAGGGAGCATGGAAGCCTTTTTTGCCGCAGTTGATGCGGGAGCCGATGCCGTTTACACCGGGTTGAAGGAATTTTCTGCCCGGGCTAAAGCCAAAAATTTCAGTCTGAAAGAGATTGAAAAAATCACTCACTATTTACAGCAGCAGCAGAAGCGCCTCTATATCACCCTGAATACCCTGGTCAAAGAAAATGAACTGTCGCAGCTGATCGACACCCTGGGGGCTTTAGAAGAGATTGGTGTCGATGCGCTCATTATTCAGGATCTCTCCGTCTGGAAACTGGCAAAAGATCATTTTCCTGGACTGGAACTCCACGCCTCGACACAGATGACCATCCATAATGCCGCTGGAGTTAAAATGTTGGAGCGGATGGGCTTCACCCGGGGAGTTCTGGCACGGGAGATGACCCTCCCCGAAATTGCCGCTATCCGCCAGCAGACAACTTTGGAGCTGGAACAGTTTATCCATGGAGCCCTCTGCTTCTCTTACAGCGGCCAGTGTTATTTTTCATCCTTTCTCAGCGGCAGAAGTGGCAACCGGGGGCGCTGTGCCCAGCCGTGCCGCCGCAATCATCGCTACCGCCAACAGGATGGTTACTACTTTTCTCCCAACGATCTTTCTGCCATTGATCTCTTGCCAGAGCTGGAACAGGCGGGAATCTGCAGTTTAAAGATTGAGGGGCGGATGAAAAGTGCCGAATATGTCCATAAAGTGATCAGAGCCTACCGGCAGGTTCTTGATGCCCCGGCAGAACAGCGGAAAGCAATTCTGAAAGAGGCTAAAATATTGTTGAAGGAGAGCTTTGGGCGCCAACCCACCCAGGGATTTTTATCGGGGGGACAACCCAGCGATATGGCAATCCCGTCACACAAAGGGGCAACCGGGAGATTTCTGGGCGAAATCAATCGGGTTCGCGGTGGTGAAATCAGTTTTAAAACCAAAGAGAGTCTCCAGCTTGGCGCCCGTCTGCGAGTCCAACCCGCCATTGACAAAAGTGGGACCGCCTTTACCATCCGCCAATTGATTCTCGATAAACGGACCGTCAATAAAGTTCCAGCCCATAGTTTTGTCAGCGTCCCTTCAACCTTTATCAACCAGTTTCATGCTGGTGACACTGTTTTTATGGTCTCTTCTTCCAGCGCTTTTTCCATGAGTGATTCTGCCTGCCGGCGGAAACTCAGCAATGTCCGACCTCCAGCAGAGAAGGTCGATTTACAGATTGAAGTGACCCCGCAGCAACTGCAGCTGAGTGCCACAATTGGTCCGGAGACCCAACAGTTTCAATTTGCCATAGAGAGCTTCCCTGCCAGAGAGACCTCTCTCGATAAAAATATCCTCCGGCAAACCTTTGCCGTAACCGCTGAAGAGCCTTTTCAGTTAGGAAAACTGGAGTGCAGCCAACTTCCTGAGATTGTTATCCCCCCCAAACAACTGAAACAGATCCGCCGGGAACTCTATGCCGAGTTAGGTAAAAACCGGCAGCAGCAAAAACAGCAACTGAGAACCGCACACTTAAAGAGTGCCCGAAATGCACTTTTCCCTCTGGCAACCGATCAACCGGAGAGACGGCAGATCCGAATCCAACTGAAAGATTCAAAGGAACAGCGGATTCTGCAGGATCCTCTGGTCGATCAGATTCTGGTTCCACTCACCGGACAGAACTTACAACACGCCCATAAGTTGACCCGCCGGGCTAAACAACTGATCTGGGATATCCCTTTTGTCATCTTTGACAAAGATTGGCTGGACACCCGCAATACGATTCGGCAGCTGGCGCAGATGGGATTTGTTAATTTTCGCCTCAACAATCTCGGACATTTCCCCCTGTTTGATAAAATTCAGGATCTCAACCTCTACAGTAGCTTCCGCCTCTTTGCTCTAAACAGTCAGGCGATTGCCGCATTGGCTGAACTTGGGATCAAAGAGGCAGAACTCTATATTGAAGATGATCGGAAGAACCTGGCTGATATCTTGCGCCATCAATTGCCAATTCCGACCGCCATGACTATTTATGCCAGTGTTTCCCTCCTCACTTCGCGGATAAAGATCAAAAATGTTCGCGCCGACAACCCGGTTCTTTCTGATCGTGATGACGCCTTTCGGGTGCAACAGCGGCAGGGACTCACCTGGCTGAACAGTGAAACTGATTTCTCTTTTATTGCCAACATTCCAGAACTGGAAAAATTTGGGTGCCATAATTTTATCGTTGACCTCTCCCACCTTGGCTCGTTCAGCCAGCAGGGAAAACAGGTTCTTGAAGCAACCAGACAAGGTTATGACCCGTCAGGAAGCAGTAAGTTTAATTATGAGCGGGGCTTGGAATAATCCTGTTTTTCTAAAAATCACAAGACCTTATTGCTCTACCCCGCAATCCTGATTATAGTAGGCGCTCAAATTTACCTTATTATCCGATTTTGGAGGTTCAAAGTGAGAAAATATCGTGTCCATATATTTCTTCTACTGATCGCGCTGGGGATTATTTTTTATCCAAGCTTCAGTCGCAAACCCGACCAGCAACGGCTTGATGCCTCAACCGTTGCAGCAACTCAGTTTCTGGAGTTGGTCGATTCTGGACAATATGAGCAGAGTTGGGAAGTTTG
>JAOZQF010000047.1 GCA_029932345.1 Desulfuromusa sp.
GAACAGTTGAAGCAACAACAGCGTAATGAAGCCCTTTTGCATCGCCGCGTCAATCGTCCTTGGGGAGATTACGAAGGGATCGATGCCGGAGAGCGGTTTCAGGTGAAGCGGATTACAGTTAAGCCCGGTGCCAGTTTGTCGTTACAGAAACATCATCATCGAGCTGAACACTGGATTGTGGTCAAAGGGACGGCGAAGGTGACTTGTGGTGAAAAGGTGATGATTCTTTCGGAGAACCAATCGACCTACATTCCGCTGGGTGAAGTCCATCGCCTGGAGAATCCAGGGAAGATTCCACTAGAGATTATTGAAGTGCAATCGGGAAGTTATCTCGGGGAGGATGACATTATCCGCTTTGAGGATGAATATGGTCGTGAACCACAATCGGACGGTGAATAAATGAAGATTGACTGTTTCAAAGCTTACGATATTCGCGGTCGACTGCCGGACCAACTTAACGATGATATCGCCTGGCGAATCGGCCGGGCGTATGCCGATTTTCTCCGCCCACAGCAGGTGGTCATTGGTCATGATGTTCGTACCTCCAGTCAGTCATTGAGTGATGCACTGGCAAAGGGTTTGACCGAGGGGGGAGCCAACGTTCTGGATATCGGGCTGTGTGGAACCGAAGAGATTTATCATGCCACTTTCAGTCAGCAGACCGATGGTGGGATCATGGTGACCGCAAGTCATAACCCGATAGATTATAACGGGATGAAACTGGTGCGCGAAGGCTCAAGGCCGATCAGTGGTGATACCGGTTTGAATGAAATTAAGAAATTGGTTGAACAGGGTCATTTTCCACCGTCTGGGCAGGTTGGTACTATCAGCGAAGTCTCTTTCCGGGATGACTACATTGAGCATCTCCTCTCTTACATCGACCGCTCTGAAATAAAACCATTGAAAGTCGTCATGAATGCTGGAAATGGTTGTGCGGGACCGATTATTGATCTTCTCGAGGGATACTTACCGCTGGAGATTGTGAAGATTTGTCATCAACCCGATGGGAGCTTTCCCAACGGTATCCCCAATCCACTTTTGCCTGAAAATCGCACCCTGACCCGGGATGCCGTACTGAAGCACAAGGCCGATGTTGGAATTGCCTGGGATGGCGATTTTGATCGCTGTTTTTTCTTTGATGAAAACGGTGACTTTATCGAGGGGTATTATATTGTCGGTCTATTGGCCCAGGCCCTACTACGTAGTAATCCCGGACAGAAAATTATTCACGACCCACGATTAACCTGGAATACCATCGATATTGTGCAACATGCGGGAGGAGTTCCGATCCAGAGTAAGACCGGACACGCCTTTATTAAAGAGAGGATGCGCGCCGAAAACGCTCTCTATGGTGGAGAGATGAGTGCCCATCACTATTTCCGTGACTTTGCTTACTGTGACAGCGGGATGATCCCCTGGTTGATGATTATTGAGTTGATGAGTCAAAAAAATCTCCCCTTGTCTCAATTAGTCGCAGACCGGATCGAAAAGTTCCCTGCCAGTGGTGAGATTAATCGTGTGGTTAAAAATTCAGCGCAGGTCATCGAAATGATTCGTCAGAAATATGAACCTTATTCTAAGGGGGTCGATCACACTGATGGTTTGAGTCTCGATATGGGGGAGTGGCGCTTCAACCTGCGTGAGTCAAATACCGAACCAGTGATCCGGCTCAATGTAGAATCTCGAGGTGCGGTCAGACTGATGGAGGAAAAAACCGCTGAACTATTGATGTTGATTGAGCCCCTTGTCAATTGAGCTGCCATCAAAGAATTCATCAAGGCCTAATTTTATTCAGGAGCGGCTAATGGAAGGTAATCCTTCAGAAATTATTAAACAATGCCATCTGTTTTATGGTGTGACGGAAATAGATTTGCAGCTGTTGCTGTCAATTTTACGAATTCGTAAATTTAAAAAAGGGGAAATTTTATTCGAAGAAGGGGCCGATGCGGAAGGTTTTTATATTGTTGCTTCCGGTAAGGTGAAAGTCTATAAACTCTCCCCAGATGGTCGTGAACGGATTCTCCATGTCGTTCAAGCTGGCCATAGTTTTGCCGAGGCTGCGATCTTTGATGATGGTCGCTACCCGGCATTTGCCGAGACGCTTCAGCCAGCAACTCTTTTATTCTTTCCCAAACAAGAATTTCTGGATCTTTTACATCTCCATTCTCAATTGGCAATTAACATGATAGCTGGTCTTTCCCATTTTCTGCGGCAGTTCACGGTGCAGATTGAAGATCTCACTTTTCGGGATGTTCCGGCCAGGTTAGCCCGTTATCTCCTTAGTATTTATGATGAAAAACTTGTGCTAATTTCACTGCCGGTATCTAAAACTCAGCTGGCATCAAACCTCGGTACGACCAGTGAGACACTATCCAGAACTTTTCGGAAGCTTTCCGACGATGAAATTATCTCTGTCCAGGGGAGAGAAATTGAAATCCTGGATACTGATCGTTTGGTTGATCTGGCCGCAAGTTACAAGGAGAGCTGAAAATTAAATTATCAATCGATCCAGTTTGTCACTCTCTCACCAATAAAGAGAAAAAAGATCTTAAAATCCTGGCTCTTTTTACCTCCATTTATTGTCGCGATCACCATGACGCCGAACGGAAGAGTCTGGTCGGTTTGCCGGAGCAATTTGCTTCTCTTGAACGCTACCCCTGCTGCACTGCCTGTCAGGAACTCCTGGTTTATGCCATCGAGCGACGCTTGAATTGTCCTCTTGAGGAGCGTCCTTCCTGCAAACATTGTACGGTCCATTGCTATCGTCCCGAACATCGTGAGAAAATTCGTGAAATTATGCGTTATTCGGGAAAATCCTTGATAAAGAAGGGGCGTCTGGATCTCCTTTGGCACTACCTCTTCTAACGTCACCAATTAAGTCATTATTTTACTTGAGGAAGATTAGAATTTCTGCTAATTTGATCTAATAAGAATCTTATTATTAATTCTGGTATCTCGATAAGTGGTCTATTTTTATTTAAGAGTTATCGTAACCGATGAAGGAGAGAGCCAATGCGTATTCTTGTTGTTGAGGATGAAAAAAAAGTTTCAACATTCATCCAGCGAGGGCTTGAGGAAGAGGGTTTTACCGTTGATGTTGCTTTTGATGGTGAAGAGGGGCTTAAGAAGGTAGAGGCGCAATCTTATGATCTGATCCTGATGGATGTCATGTTGCCAAAAATGGATGGATTGGCTGCCATAAAAGCTCTTCGTGACAAGGATATCCAGACTCCGGTTCTCTGTTTAACGGCTCGAGATTCTGTTGATGATAAAGTCTCCGGTCTGGATATTGGTGCCGATGATTATCTGGCCAAGCCATTTGCCTTTGTTGAGCTGGTCGCCCGTTGCCGGGCTTTGATCCGGCGTGGATCCAATGTCCGGGGGGCAGAGATATTTTTTGCCGATCTACGACTTGACCCGGTTGCCCATAAGGTCTGGCGGGCTGGAGATGAGATTACTCTGACATCTAAGGAATATGCGTTGATGGAATATTTTATCCGTAACCCAAATCGGGTTTTGACGCGACTGATGATTGCTGAAAATGTCTGGGATTATACTTTTGATTCATTTACCAACATTATTGATGTTTATGTGAACTACCTGCGAAATAAGATCGATCAGAAATATGATAAAAAATTGATTCATACTGTGCGTGGCGCAGGTTATGCTTTAAAAGAATCCTGACCAAAGTTCAATTCTTCCATCTTCTCCTTTTTGACGGAGAAGATGGAAGTTTGCTACTTCTTAAAACGGACAATTCGGCTAAAATCTTCTGCTTTCAAACTTGCTCCCCCAACTAATGCACCGTCAATATCTTCCTCTCCCATCAACCCATCGACATTGTCGGGTTTAACGCTGCCACCGTAGAGAATTCGTGTCTCAGCAGCGACCCCCGGGCTGAATAATTCCAGAACAAGATTACGGATAAAAGCGTGGGCCTGCTGTGCTTGTTCCGTTGTTGCTGTTTTTCCAGTACCAATCGCCCAGATTGGTTCGTAGGCGATGATGACATCTCCCATTTGTTCTTCTGTCAGGTTGGTGAGCCCCCCCTTAATCTGTCGACTGAGAATTTCCTGCATCTGCTGATCTTCCCGTTCCTGCAAGGTCTCCCCAATGCAAAGGATCGGTTTGAGGTCTGCTTCCAGAGTTTTCAATAATTTCTGATTGATAAAACTGTCAGTTTCACCCAGCAATTGCCGCCTCTCTGAGTGACCAAGAATAACGTAGTGACAGCCGCTATCACGAAGTAATTTCGGGGAAACTTCACCGGTAAAAGCTCCGGTTGTTTGTGGATAACAATTTTGTCCTGCAAGCTGAATAGGTGATTTCTCAATGATTTCAGCAACGCTGGTCAGTGCAGTAAACACTGGAGCGATCACAATGTCCCGATCTGCAACGTCTGCCAGGTGATTGACCAACTGTTGAGCGAGTTGTTTTGATTCAGTGATGGTCAGGTTCAGTTTCCAGTTGCCTGCTATGATTGGTCTGCGCATGCTATTCTCCTGTTGCGTGGTTCTGGTTAAGCGTCGGTCAGAGCAACAACTCCCGGTAAATCTTTCCCCTCCAGAAATTCAAGAGAGGCTCCACCGCCGGTAGAAATATGGGTCATCTGATCCTGCAAATTTGCCTGGTTTACCGCGGCGACAGAATCTCCCCCACCAATAATTGAGAGACAAGGCGATTCTGCCAGCGCAGCAGCTATCGCAAAGGTTCCCTTGGCAAAACGGCTGAACTCAAAAACTCCCATCGGTCCATTCCAGACGACAGTTTGTGCAGAATCGATTTGCTGGACATAGTTTTTGATTGTTTCTGGTCCAATATCCAAACCCATCCCGGTTGCTGGAAAATCACCATTTTTAACAATCAGTGCCGGGCTGTCGGCAGAGAACCTCTCGGCCACAAGATGATCTACCGGGAGGAGAACTTTGACGCCACGTTTTTCTGCTTTGTCAAGCAGGTCGACTGCCAGTGCGATATGCTCATCTTCAACCAACGATTTTCCAACCTCAATCCCCTGAGCTTTAAGGAAAGTGTAAGCCATCCCTCCGCCGATAAGGATAGCATCAACTTTGGCAAGAAGATTTTCAATCACAGTGATTTTATCACTCACTTTGGCCCCACCAATAATCGCGATAAACGGGTGTTTCGGTTGCGCCAATGCCCCGCCGAGATATTGCAGTTCCTTCTCCATTAAAAAACCGGCTACAGCAGGCTGTAGCAAGTGTGCAACCCCCTCTGTGGAGGCATGAGCACGGTGCGCCGTGCCAAAAGCATCATTGACATAAATTTCACCCAGCGCGGCCAGTTGTGCCGCAAACTGGGGATCATTATCTGTTTCACCGGAATGAAAACGGAGATTTTCCAGCAGCATGACACTCCCCTCATTCAGCTGTTCGGCTAAAAGTTGGATATTTTCACCGATACAATCGGGTGCCATAATGATCTGTTTCCCCAGCAACTGACCTAGATGTGTTGCGACCGGGCAAAGACTGAAGGCCGGATCAGGTTTTCCTTTGGGGCGGCCAAGATGGGAGGCAAGGATCACCTTTGCCCCCTGATCAATCAGATAGCGGATGGTTGGTAATGCTGCCTGAATGCGGGTATCGTCAGTAATTTCACCTGAGCTATCCAGAGGAACGTTGAAATCACAGCGGCAGAACACCCGCTTACCTTTAATATCGATATCTTTCAGGGACATTTTATTGAGCATTTGTTCCTCCAATCTTTAATCTATTGCGCAGCGATATAACGAACCAGATCAAAAACCCGATTGGAGTAGCCCCATTCATTGTCATACCAGGTCAGTACTTTGACCATGGTTCCCCCCATAACGGTGGTGATCAGGGAGTCGAATGTTGACGATGCCGGTGAACCATTGAAATCATGTGAAACCAGTGGAAGATCACAATAATCGAGAATCCCTTTCAGCTCATTCTCAGACGCTGACAGCATGGCGGCATTGACTTCTGCAACGCTGGTCGACTTTTCAGTTTCAACAACCAGATCAACGAGGGAGACGTTGGGTGTCGGAACTCTAATTGCCATCCCTTCAAGTTTACCTTTTAACTGTGGTAGAACCAGCGCAGTCGCTTTGGCTGCACCTGTGGTGGTCGGGATCATATTAACCCCGGCCGCCCGGGCGCGACGCAGATCCTTATGGGGAAGATCGAGGATTTTCTGATCATTGGTATAGGAGTGAATGGTTGTCATCATCCCGCGAACGATACCAAAATTTTGCAGCAGCACCTTAGCCACTGGCGCCAGACAGTTAGTGGTGCAAGAAGCATTGGAGATGATACTATGTGTTGCCGGATCATAATCAGTTTCATTGATTCCCATACAGACGGTGAGGTCGGCATCTTTTCCCGGCGCACTGATGACGACTTTTTTGGCTCCAGCAGTCAAATGGAGTGCGGCCTGATCGCGGGAGCTGAAGAATCCGGTTGACTCAATGACAATATCAATATTCAGTTCTTGCCAGGGGAGTTGCGATGGGTCACGCTGGGAGAGGACTTTGATTGTTTTGCCATCCACAACCAGATTCTCTCCATCGGTCTCAACCTGACCTGAAAAAATACCGTGAACCGAATCGTATTTAAATAGATGTGCCAGGGTTTTTGTATCGGTGAGATCATTAACCGCAACAACATCGAAATCACTGGATTGGCTGGCAACCCGCAGAACATTTCTGCCGATTCGTCCGAACCCGTTAATTGCAACTTTTACAGACATTGAATAGCCTCCTTGTTGTGTATAAAAAAATAGTTATTTAGTTTCCCAAGACTCTCAGTTTTTTGCTACGTTACTTAAATAAATGCTCTTCCAGAATACCTAAATTTTTCCAGTTTGCAAATCCCTTTTACTGGAATTATTTTTAGGTTTTCTCCCTTGCAGCTGTGGGCGATATTAGGTATAAGAGCAACGCCCTTCAGGGGACGAAAGGGATCGGTTAAATGCGAGTATGTTTACTGGCCAGTGGAAGTCGCGGCAACAGTACCTTGATTGAGGTTGATGGTTGCCGGCTGTTGATTGATGCTGGGTTGTCAGGGATAGAAACAGCGCGCCGTCTCTCGACTATCGGCTTGACGGGTGACGATCTGGATGCCATTCTGGTGACCCACGAGCATCATGATCATGTTGGTGGTATCGGTCCTTTGGCACGTCGGCATAATCTACCCGTCTATATTGATCGACAAACCCATGCCGCTTTACCAAAACTTGGCAATATTGCTGATTTGCAACTTTTTACTGCCGGGGATGATTTCCCCTTGGGAAATCTACAAATAGCGTCGTTTTCAACCACCCACGATGCGGTTAATCCGGTTGGTTTTACTATCCAGTCCAGTGAAGGAAAGATTGGTTTTGCCACTGATCTCGGGTTGTCGACACGGCTGGTTGCTAATCAGTTGCAGGAGTGTCGAGTGTTGATTCTGGAAGCAAATCATGATGAGCAGTTGTTACAGGACGGATCTTATCCCTGGGAATTGAAACAACGAATCCGTAGCCGCCATGGTCATTTATCCAATACGGAATCATGTTCTTTGTTGGAAGATATTTGCTGGACCGGCCTGGAGGCATTATTTCTGGCACATCTCAGTGAAGAGAATAATTGCCCGGATCTGGCAGCTGAAATATTTCGGAAAACCTTGACCAACTGTGGCCTGTCATCTGAAATTATTATCGGGCGACAGAGTCAGGCCAGTTTTTGTTTTGTCTCTCACCCCGTGATGGTTTCCTGACTGGTTCAGTCATCTCACGGGATTTAGCGGTTGGATCAATAATTTTCTTTTTGGAGTGAAAATGACCTGGAGAATCGTAGTTGGACTGAAAAAAAATGTCAAAGATGCTCGCGGCGAACGGGTTCGACGTGAGATCATCGATCATCTGAATATTGATCTCCCCAAGGTGCAAACGTTGGACGTCTACACGGTAGATGCAACGCTCAGTTCGACAGAAGTTGAGCAGGTTGCGGCAGGCCCTTTTACTGATCCGGTGATTCAGGAGTATGCCATTAATCAGCCGCTGGCCAGTGATTTTGATATGTTGATCGAGGTGGGATTTCGCCCCGGAGTGACCGATAATACCGGACGCACCGCCGGTGAAGCTATTCAATATCTGACCGGGCGTCCATTTGCTACAGGGGAGGCTGTTTATACGTCAACCCAGTATCTCTTCAGCGGCTTGACCGATAAACGGGTTGCCGAAGAGATTGCTGCAAACTTTCTAGCCAACGGTCTGATCCAATACTGGACGATTCTCTCTCGTGATGAGCTTGATCCCCAGGTTGGAGTCCCGGTAACGGTTCCCAAGGTGGTGAGTGATAAAGCACCGACAGTCCGTTCTTTGAGTCTCCAGATCTCAGATGAAGAGCTTCTCGATATCAGTCGCCAGGGAATGTTAGCGCTGAACCTCAATGAAATGCACAAAATTAAAAACCATATCGCTGATCCGCAGGTGGTTGCAGAGCGGCAGAAAGTTGGTCTTGGTGATCAACTCACCGATGTTGAGTTAGAGGCATTGGCGCAAACCTGGAGTGAACACTGTAAACATAAAATTTTCTCGGCAAAAATTGAATATGAAGATGAAAATGGTAATTTTCAGCTGATTGATTCTCTGTTTAAAACCTATATCGTTGGTGCAACTGAAAAAGTTCGTGAGAATCTTGGAGATAAAGATTTTTGTCTCTCGGTATTTAAAGATAATGCTGGAGTTATCGAGTTTAACCGCGACTGGAGCATTGTTTTTAAAGTTGAAACCCATAATTCTCCCAGCGCCCTTGATCCTTATGGTGGTGCGCTGACCGGAATTGTCGGGGTTAACCGGGATGGAATGGGAACCGGAATGGGGGCACGGTTGATTTTTAATACCGACGTTTTCTGTTTTGCGTCACCTTTTCTGGACAAGGAATTACCGCCACGTTTGCTGCATCCCCGCCGGATTTTTGAAGGGGTGGTCGAAGGGGTGGAGCACGGCGGGAATAAAAGTGGTATCCCCACCATCAATGGCTCACTGGTTTTTGATGACCGGTTTGCCGGAAAGCCGTTGGTTTATTGTGGAACAGCAGCGTTGATGCCCCGTCTTTTAAACGGTCAACCATGTCACGAAAAAGAGGTTCTGGTTGGTGACCATATCGTGATGACCGGCGGAAAGATTGGTAAGGATGGTATCCACGGTGCAACCTTCTCTTCGGAAGAGCTGCACGCCGGCTCTCCGGTGACAGCTGTACAAATTGGTGATCCGATTACCCAGCGAAAAATGTTTGATTTTCTACTGATAGCTCGCGACCGGGGCCTCTATAACTCAATCACCGATAACGGGGCAGGGGGGCTCTCCTCCTCTGTCGGTGAAATGGCAGAGGATACCGGTGGCTTTGAGCTTCATCTTGATCGTGCACCACTCAAATATCCGGGATTGCAACCGTGGGAAATTCTCATTTCTGAAGCGCAGGAACGGATGACCCTGGCAGTTCCAGCTGACAAGCTGGATGCTTTTATTGGCTTGGCCACCGAGATGGATGTTGAGGCAACCGATCTTGGAATTTTCACCGACTCCGGTTATTTCCATTGTCTCTATGAAGGGGAGACGGTCTCCTATCTGTCGATGGATTTTGTCCATGAAGGGGTACCACAGTTAGTTATCCCCGCAAAATGGGAACCGAAAAAACTACAGGAACCAGACTTTGCTCAACCTGCTGATCTAACAGATGAATTGCAGCAACTTCTGTCGCGTTTGAATATCTGTTCTAAAGAATCGGTGGTCCGCCGCTATGACCACGAGGTGCAAGCTGGAACGGTGATCAAACCCCTGGTTGGGGTAGCCAACGATGGCCCCTCCGATGCCGCGGTCTTCAGACCACTGCTTGATTCTTTTGAAGGTGTAGTGGTTGCTCATGGACTCTGTCCCAACTACAGCGATATTGATACCTATCACATGATGGCCTGTGCGATTGACGAAGGGTTGCGTAATTATGTCGCTGTGGGGGGTGATATTGACCATGTTGCCGGGCTGGATAACTTCTGCTGGTGTGATCCGGTCGAAAGTGCCAAAACGCCGGATGGCCGGTATAAAGCAGCACAGCTGGTTCGGGCCAATCAAGCTTTGTACGATTACTGTGTCGCTTACTCTGTGCCACTGATTTCCGGTAAAGATTCAATGAAGAATGATTATCAGATTGGTGATAACAAGATATCGATTCCGCCAACCGTGCTGTTTTCAGTTATCGGTAAAATTGATGATGTTTGTAAGGCGGTCTCCATGGATGTCAAACAGCCCGGTGACCGGGTTTATCTGCTCGGAACCACCAGTGACGAATTGGGTGGGTCAGAATATTATGCCCGGCATGGTGAATTGGGGTCTCAAGTGCCGCAGGTCGATGCTGAGCAGGCATTGCTCCGCTATCAAACTCTCAATCGTGCTCAGCAGCAGGGATTGATCGCCTCCTGCCATGATCTTTCGGATGGTGGCTTGGGAGTTGCTCTGGCTGAATCTGCGTTTGCCGGTGGTTTTGGAATTCAGACTGAGCTTTCGTATGTGGATGTTGCTGCCCCGGTTCGTGAAGATAAACTGCTCTTTTCAGAATCACAGAGCCGGTTGCTGGTCACGGTTCGAGCTGAAGATGAAGAGAGTTTCGAGACCTTGTTTGCCGGGCAGAGTTGTTGTTGTATCGGTCAGGTCATTACCCAGCCTGAGTTGATCATTAACGGTTTACACGGGCAAAGTTTGATTAAAGTACCCATTGAAAACTTGAAACAGGCGTGGCAAGCGCCTCTGCGGGAGATGTAGAATGGCCAGAACCGTTAAAGCGATTGTTATTTCCGGTAATGGAACCAACTGTGAGGATGCTGTTGCCCATGCCTGCCGTCTGGTGGGTGCTACTGCTGATATCGTTCATATTTCTGAACTGCTTGGCGGTCGGGTCAAGTTGGAAGATTATCACTTTCTCCACCTGGTTGGAGGATTTCTTGACGGTGACGACCTTGGTAGTGCCAAGGCCGGGGCGAATCGGCTGTTACACGCCCGGGTTGCCGGTGATGTTGAACCCCTTGCTACCCGGATGAAAGAATTTATTGCTGCCGGTAAGCTGGTGATGGGGGTGTGTAATGGTTTTCAGTTATTGGTCAAAATGGGTCTATTACCAGCGATTGACGGCCATTTTGAGCAAACCTGCACCCTGACCAATAATGATCATGGCCGTTTTGAAAATCGTTGGTCCTGGTTGAAAGTCGATTCGGATTCCCCCTGTGTTTACACCAAAGGGTTGAATGGGCTCTACCTGCCGATCCGGCACGGGGAGGGGAAGTTTGTCACCGATTGCCCGGAGACGCTCCATCAACTGGAAAATGATCATTTGACGGTGCTGAAGTATGCTGACCGTGATCTCCACCCGACGCTGGAATTTCCGGACAATCCAAATGGTAGCCAGAATGCGATCGCCGGAATTTGTGATCCGACCGGGCGGGTGTTTGGCTTGATGCCCCATCCTGAAGCATTTACCCATCGGACTCACCATCCCCGTTGGACACGGGAAACTTTACCTGACGAAGGGATGGGTCTACTTCTGTACCGTAACGCGATTAATTTTATTAAAAAAGAATTACTTTAAGGGTTGGTTTGCGATCATCCCCAGATTTAAGGAGTCAGTATCTACATGTTTGATAAACTCCAAGAAGAGTGCGGTGTATTCGGAATTTTCGGACATCCAGAAGCTGCCAATTTGACCTATCTCGGCCTTTATGCCCTACAGCACCGTGGTCAGGAGAGTTGTGGTATCGTTGCTTCTGACGGTGTGCAGCTAAAGGCTCACCTCGGGATGGGGCTGGTTGCGGATGTTTTTAAACATGATGACGTCTTCGCCAAGTTGCCTGGCTCTGCTGCTATCGGGCACGTCCGCTATTCGACCGCAGGTGGTAATGACATGAAAAACTGTCAGCCAATTATGGTTGATTATTCCCGGGGGAGTATTGCTGTTGCCCACAACGGCAATCTGGTCAATGCCCCTGAGCTGCGGAATGAGTTGGAAAAAAGCGGTTCCATCTTCTCCACAACAGCCGATACCGAAACGATTATCCATATGATCGCCCGGGCCCAGTCTGATTCTCTGGTGGATCGAGTTTGCGAATCGTTAAAACAGGTTAAAGGGGCATATAGTCTGGCTTTTTTGACTGAAACCCGGATGATTGCGGTTCGTGATCCAAGTGGTTTTCGTCCTTTGAGTCTGGGTCGTCTGGATGGCTCCTTTGTTGTCTCTTCTGAATCGTGTGCCTTTGATTTGATTGAAGCTGAATATATTCGGGAAATTGAGCCCGGAGAGATGATTGTTATCGACAAGAAGGGGATGAAATCCTATTTTCCTTTTC
>JAOZQF010000194.1 GCA_029932345.1 Desulfuromusa sp.
AAATTAAATAACATCAAACGTGGCAGTGAATATATATAAACGGATTTTACCGTTATATGCAATAGAACAGTATTATTTTTTTAATTTTTTTGTTGGTTTGTTTGCTTGACAGAGAGAAATCGTTATACTTCACAAAAGTGAATTGAATCTAGTTTTCCAGGGAGATCAAAATGAATCATACCAAGTCAGAAGAGTTATTCAGCAACGCCAAAGCCCTCATCCCCGGTGGAGTCAACAGCCCGGTTCGAGCATTCAAGTCAGCAGGATGTAATCCGATTTTTATTGAGAAAGCGGCCGGCAGCAAAATTTATGATGTTGATGGCAATGAATATATCGACTATGTCGGTTCCTGGGGGCCAATGATTCTGGGTCACTGTCATCCTAAAGTGGTCGAAGCAATCCAGAAAACGGCTGCAAGTGGGGCATCATTTGGTGCACCGACCGCTCTTGAAACAGAATTGGCCGAGTTGGTTTGTGACGCATATCCCAATATTGAAAAGATCCGGATGGTCTCTTCCGGGACCGAGGCAACCATGAGTGCCATCAGACTGGCGCGTGGTTACACCGGACGGGATAAAATCCTCAAGTTTGATGGCTGCTATCACGGCCACGCCGATTCTCTGCTGGTCAAGGCAGGGAGTGGGCTGGCAACTTTTGGCGTACCGACTTCTCCCGGAGTTCCTGCCGACTTTGCCAAATATACATTAACCGCAACTTATAACGATCTGGAAGAGGTTAAGGAGATTATTGCTGCAAACAAAGGTGAAGTTGCCTGCATCATCCTCGAACCCATTGCTGGGAATATGGGCTGCGTACCACCGGTTCCCGGCTTTTTGCAAGGGTTGCGTGATCTTTGTACCGAAGAGGAAATTATCCTGATTATTGACGAGGTGATGACCGGTTTCCGGGTTGCTTATGGCGGTGCACAAGAGCGTTATGGTGTCCGTGGTGATCTGGTCTGCCTTGGTAAAATTATCGGTGGTGGTCTGCCGGTTGGTGCCTTTGGCGGCAAGAGTGAGATTATGGACAGCCTCTCCCCGGAAGGTGGGATCTATCAGGCCGGAACCCTCTCGGGAAATCCCCTGGCGATGAGTGCCGGAATCACCACCCTGAAATTAATCCAGGAAGAGGGTTTCTATCAGCAAATTGAAGAGAAAAGTGCCTATCTTGAGAAGGGGCTACAACAGGTCACCGATGGTAGCGCAGTAGCAACCTGCTGGCAGAGAGTTGGCGGGATGTTCTGTACTTTTTTTCAGGAAGGTCCAGTCCATAATTTTGATGATGCACTGAAAAGTGACACCGACGCCTTCGGTCGTTATTTTCGCAGTATGCTCGATCAGGGGATCAACCTTGCCCCGGCACAATTTGAAGCCGGATTTATGAGTATCGCCCACTCACAGGAAGACCTGGATAAAACTATTGCCGCGGTAGAGAAGGCTTTAACCGCTGTTTGACGGGCAATTTAACGGAGAGATGGAGAGAACGCAGAGGTCGCAGAGAAAACCAGGGGGAAACTTATTTCTTCCGGTTACGCCGCCGCTGTGCCAGATACTCTTTTACCGCGATGTTATGTTCTTTCAGGGTTTTTGAAAAACGGTGGCCACCATCTCCGGTTGCAACAAAATAGAGGTACTTTGTCTGTGCCGGAGTAACCGCTGCTTTAAGAGCTGCTGAGCCGGGGCTGGCAATCGGACCGGGGGGCAGACCCCGGATCATGTAGGTATTGTAGGGGGTTGGGGTTTTTAGATCTTTTCGGGTGAGGTTGCCGTTAAAATTCTTGATCCCGTAGATGACCGTCGGATCGGTCTGTAATGGGATCTTCCGTTTCAGGCGATTGTGAAAGACTGATGAAATCAGCGGCATCTCCTCAACAATTCCCGTCTCTTTTTCGATAATTGATGCCAGCGTAACCCATTGTTGCAGGGTCATCCCTAGCTTTTTGGCTCTTTTTTTCAATTCTGGTGTCAAATTATTCTGCAATTGAGTCACCATCATCGTCAGTATGGTTTTTTCACTGATTCCGGGGGCAAACAGGTAGGTCTCGGGAAACAGATACCCCTCGAGACTTTTGGCTTCAATCTTCAGTGAGTGGATAAAGTCGATATCACCAGCCAGTTGTAGAAGCTTGTCACGATCACCAAACCCTTTTTCGCTGATCCGGTCGATAATCTGCCGCAGGGTAAATCCTTCAGGAATGGTAAAGCTGACTTTCTCAACATCCCCCTTAACCAGACGGGCAAGAATCTCTTCGGGGGTGGCAGGGTCACTGAACCGATAAGTTCCCGCTTGAATCTGGTCGCTCTGCTGGTTCCATCGAGCTAATAACTTCATCACCAGAGTGCTGCGGATCACCCCTCTTTCTTGCAGATCAAGAACCACCTTATTCAGTCCGGTTCCGGGCTGAATCTGCAGTTGGACTGAGCTTTCAGGAGTGAGGGGGGAGAAAAGCAGACCGTACGAAATAAAAGCGATAATAGGGAAAAATAAAATGGTTGGAACGACAAACCAGACAACAAATTTACGCATAACGTCTTTCAAAGATTAAATTTATTTTCAGATCCACGGCGAAGCAGTTCAATATTTCCTTTGTGCCGCCAGATAACAATACCGGCAATAAACAGTGTGGCAAGAAATAACGCAAAAGATTTTTCAAAGTAGAGAATCAACGGTGGGATGGCAGCGGCAGAGGAGATTGAGGCGAGTGAAATATAGCGCCACTTCCAAAGGATCAGGACAAAGACCCCCAGAATACAAAGGACCGACAGGGGGGATAAAACCAGAAAAATTCCCAGTGCAGTCGCAACCCCTTTACCCCCTTTAAAGCCCAGATAAACCGGATAGCAATGGCCGATAAATGCTGCCAGAGCAACCAGTGCAACCCCGCTTTCAGAAAGATTAAAGGTTTGCTGTGCCAGCAGGGTTGGAACTGCCCCTTTCAGACAATCACCAATCAGGGTGATCACTCCAAGTTTGCGCCCGGCAACCCGGTAGACATTTGTCGCCCCGATATTGCCACTCCCGGCGCTGCGGATATCTTCCCCACCAGCTAATCGGGTTAAAATAACTCCGGTTGGAATGGCACCGATCAGATAGGCAGCAATAATTAATCCAAAAAGAATCATACAGTCAGCCCCTCTTCAAAGCGGATTTGCGATATTCGTTGATCGCTCCCCGCAGTGCACTGGCAGCAAGATTGGAACAGTGATGTTTCTCTTCAGGTAATCCCCCCAATGCTTCAGCAA
>JAOZQF010000195.1 GCA_029932345.1 Desulfuromusa sp.
GAAAAAAATCCCATCGAAGCCATTCTGTTTGATCTTGATGGTACTTTGTTGCGGGCGAATATGAAAGAATTTATCCCGCAGTACCTCCGTGGGCTGGCTGCATATTGTGCCGATTTTGTGAAACCGGAGAAGTTTGAAAAAACGTTACTTTCAATCATCCGTGATTTGATCCATACCGAAGGCGATGGTTTTACAACCAATGAGGAACGGGTTTATAGCCAAATGGACCGGGAACTGGCCATCCCTGAAGCGATGCTGCGGGAGAGCCTGACTCAATTAAAGGAGCAGGGTCTGGACAGACTACAGGGTTTTATTCAGCCGATACCGTTAGCCGGACAGATTGTAAAAGATTGTCGAAGCAAAGGGCTTCCCCTGGTTCTTGCAACCAATCCGGTTTTCCCTAAATTCATGATCCAGGCACGGATGGAATGGGCTGACCTGGAAGAAGATTCGTTCACTTACTTGACCAGCTATGAAAATAGCTATTACTGCAAACCGCAGGCTGGATATTTTCAGGCAATTGCTGAACGACTTGATATCGCCCCCGAAAACTGCCTGATGGTCGGCAACGATCGTAGTCATGATCTTGCTGCTTCGGCAATCGGGATGAAAACCTACCTGGTCGATACCTGGCTGGTTGATCGAGGTGGCCCTGAATGGCCCTGTCAATATCGTGGTGACCATAGTTCCTTGCAAAAGTTTTTGCAGGAGGAGTTGGGGTGTTAAGTCAAAATCACTTGTTATCAACCACTGAGGCACTGAGACACTGAGAAAGGCTGAAAACAGGGTATTTTGTAACGGTTCAGGCTGACAATATTGCGAGCATCTCTTCGATAAATACTGATAGCTCTATTTTTTGCAACCCTTATAAAGATTTTGATTTTCTCAGTGTCTCAGTGTCTCAGTGTCTCAGTGCCTCAGTGGTAAAAACCGAAAGGATCAACCTTTTGAGCAAAACAACGGAAGAGATCATCTACCATGGGCGCATTCTGGATCTGGCTCGTGAAGTCCACACCATGCCGGACGGTCGCAAAGCACACTTTGAAATTATTCACCATCCCGGTGGTGCCGCAGCATTGCCGATTTTGGAAGATGGTCGGCTGCTGTTAATCCGCCAGTTCCGCCCGGCAATCCAGGACTATATCTACGAGATCCCGGCAGGGCGACTGGAAATCGGCGAAACCGCAGCCAGCTGTGTCGAACGGGAACTGGAAGAGGAAGTTGGCTATCGACCGCAGCAGCTTGAATCTCTGGGGTATGTTTATAGTAGTGTCGGGTTCTGCAACGAGAAGATTTATCTGTTTATCGCAACAGATCTGCAACAAACCCAAACAGCCCTTGAACCCGATGAATTTATTGAGCCACTGGCGGTCACTCTGGACGAAGCATTAAAAATGATATCTGCCGGAACCATCACCGATGCAAAAACCCAGATTGCCCTGTTGCGCTATGCGCTGCTGTTGAAAGCGGAATCATGAAAATGTCATCACCCGATTATTATCCCTCACCGGCCGATCTCCCTTTCAACCGGACCAGTCTCAATCGGATTTTTCAGTTGGCAACACCCGATCAGGATCCGGGGGGGGAGGGGTTCTGGTTATTGTTGCAAGGTGAGGCACTCTTCACCATTATGACTGATCAGAAATATTCTTTACCGCAGGGAGATTCCCCTTTCCCGACCGGCTCTGCTCCCCTCTACATCGGCCAATGGCAGAATCAGCCATGCCGCTTAATTCGGATTCCGGAAGATATGGAACTTACAGCGCAACTCCATAGGCAGCCATTACGGGCAAAACAATCGAACTTTCCGATCAGTATTCTTTCTCTGGCGGGGATTGGACAAATGATCCTCCACTGGGAGGAGGGGAGTCAGTTTTGTGGAAATTGCGGGAAAAGGATGATCCGCCTGGAGAAAGAGTGGGGTAAAACATGTCAAACATGCAATATTCACCACTTTCCACGGATTCACCCTTGTGTCATCGGTTTAGTCATCAAGGGGGACGAAATACTCCTCGCCCGCAAAGCGGAGTGGGCTGATGGACGTTATAGTCTGGTGGCCGGTTTTGTCGAGTTTGGAGAGTGTCTGGAAGAGACTATGGCACGGGAAACGGTTGAAGAAACCAATATCCAGATCAAAAATATTCGCTATATCGGCAGTCAGTCATGGCCATTTCCCAGCCAGTTGATGTGCGGATTTGTCGCCGATTACGCTGGCGGTGAAATAAAATTGAACGATAAGGAACTTGCCGACGCGAAATGGTGTAAACTCGACCAACTGCCGACCTTACCACCCAGACGAAGTATTGCCCGCTGGCTGATCGACCGGGCAGCAGACTACATGTCCTAAAAACACGGAAGGAAATTTTCCCATGAAATATATCGGAGCCCATGTCAGTGCATCAGGGGGTGTATTCAACGCCCCGCTCAACGCTGTAGAGATCGGCGCAACCGCTTTTGCCCTGTTTACTAAAAATCAGAAACAGTGGAAAGCGGCACCATTGACCGAAGAGGTGATCGAAAAATTTAAACAAAATTGTCAAAAGCACAACTTCAAACCCGAGCAGATCCTCCCCCATGACAGCTACCTGATTAACCTTGGTCATCCTGAAACAGAAAAACTGGAAAAATCCCAGACTGCTTTTATTGATGAGCTGCAACGCTGCCAACAACTCGGCTTGATCTACCTCAACTTTCACCCCGGCAGTCATCTGAAACAGATCAGTGAGACAGAATCCCTCAGCCGGGTCGCCGACTCGATCAATCTGGCACTGGCACAGACCTCTGATGTGATTGCAGTGATCGAAAATACCGCCGGTCAGGGGAGTAATCTTGGTTACCGTTTTGAACATCTGGCCGAAATCATTGCCCAGGTTGAGGATAAAAACCGGGTCGGGGTCTGTCTTGATACCTGCCATACGTTTGTTTCCGGGTACGATCTGCGAGGGGCTGAACTATGTGAAAAAACCTTTGCGGAGTTCGAGCGGGTTGTCGGTTTCAACTATTTAAAAGGGATGCACATCAACGACAGTAAAACTCCCTTTGAAAGCAGAGTCGACCGCCACGCTCCCCTCGGAGCCGGGGAGATTGGCTGGGACTGTTTTAAATATATTATGGGAGATGAACGTTTTGATGGCATCCCGCTGGTTCTTGAGACAACCAAACCGGAGCTGTGGCCCGAAGAGATTGCAGAGTTGAAACGGTTGGCCGGACTGTCCGACTGATAATATTCGGG
>JAOZQF010000196.1 GCA_029932345.1 Desulfuromusa sp.
GCTTTTTATCCCCTTTTTTTTGTTGGCTTGCCTTCAATAAGTCTCCAAAAGTTCCAAGCCCGTCGGTGGTCAATGGTTGATCGTTATAACTGGTTTCGGTCACCTCGTCCTTATTCGCAGCCAGAGCCAGTGAGATCCGTCTTTCAGCCTGATCAATTTTCTCCACAATAATCTGTATTTGCTGGCCAACACTGACAACATCCTGAGGGTGGCGAATCCGTTGACCGTCCCCTAACTTGGAAATATGCAGCAAGCCATCAATCCCATCTTCAAGGGTCACGAAAGCCCCGAATTGAGCCAACCGACTCACCTTACCGGGATATTGTTGGCCAACCTGATAGATGGATCCAACCTTATTCCATGGATCGGCCTGGGTGTCACGCAGACTGAATGAAAATTTATTGTTGTCCCAGTCAATTCGTTTAACCGCAACCTCAAGTTCCTGCCCGAGGGTAAGGACTTCATTGATATCCTCAATCCGGCCATAACTTATTTCAGAAATTGGCAGTAACCCTTCAATTCCACCGATATCAAGAAATGCCCCAAAATCACGAATATTTGTCACCGTCCCCTTGACCACCATCCCCTCTTTCAGAGTTTCACGTAATCCCACTCGAAGCTGTTCTCGCTCCTCATCCAGAATTGCCCGGTGCGAAACAACAACATTACGTCCCCGTTCACTGAACTGGCTGATTTTAAATGGCAGGCTCTGACCAATCAGCTCAGCAGGTTCTGCTTGTCTCATCCCGGTCTGGGAAAAGGGACAAAAAGCCCGGACATTCCCGGCAAGTTTGACCTCAAAGCCCCCCTTGATCTCTTTTTCTATTGTCCCGTCAACCGGGATACCAGCCTGATAGGCATTTTCCAGCTGTTCGGTTCCGGAACCGGTCCCTCCAATTTTTGTCGTAAAGCGTAACTCACCCCCGGCACGGGAGAGAAAATAGGCAGAGATTTTATCTCCTACCGCATATTGATGTTCGCCATCGCCATTTAAAAGCTCTGCCGAAGCAAGAACCCCCTCCCCCTTTTGACCCACATCGAGAAAGCTCCACTCTGCTCCAATCTGCAAGATTGTCGCCTCAATTTTTTTGCCCGGTTCCAGCTGCTGCCCCATCCCTTCAAGACTAGCCTCAAACATAGCGGCAAAACTCTCTTCGTCTTCATTCATCTCGGGGTCAAAATTTTCATCACTCATGATCACCTCTTCAGTTTTTTTTGGAAGTCCAAAGATTAACCGCTTTTTCTGCAGGAGTAAATGATCGAATTTAGGATACTGTCGGACGTTACAAGGATCTGCTGCAAAATCGTCTGATCGGTCCATATTGACGATCCTTTTCGACAAATAGCTACGGCTATTAGATCTCAAACGATCGACAATCTGTCCTCGACCAGCCGGTTTTTCGCGACGATCAGCAACGCCCGACAGCATCCTTGTTTGTGATTTTTTCGGTTGATGTTATCTTGTAGATAACGATTAAGTTTTTTATGGGATTGATTATGAAACCGACGAGCTGGCTGGAAAGCCTCAATTGTGCGATTGAAGGGATTCTCTGGGCCGCCAAAAGTGAGCGCCATATCCGCTACCACTTTGTTGCCGCTCTGGCAGTTATTTTTCTGGCGCTGTTTTTTAAAATTTCGGCGCTGGAATTTTTCCTGCTGGTTCTGGCGGCAATTCTGGTGATCTTTGCCGAGCTGATGAATACCGCAATCGAAGCAGTTGTTGATCTGGTGACCGAAGATTATCATGAGTTGGCCAAGCGGGCAAAAGATGTTGCCGCGGGTGCGGTTCTGGTCACCAGTGTCGGGGCTGTGACCCTTGGTTATCTGGTTCTCTCCGGACACATTCTCCCGCTGTTTGACAGTGAAATTACGCTGGGAAAAGAACCACAGGGAACGATCCCGGTCGGTGCTTTGTTGATCGTGGTCATTCTGGTAGTTCTGCTGAAATCCCATTATAACCGTGGCACCCCGTTACATGGTGGGGTTCCAAGTGGACACGCCGCCATTGCCTTTTCGGTGGTCGTTTCAACTTTTCTGTCCGGGGAGAGCTTTCTGATCGGGATCATGGTTCTGTTACTGGCGGGATTGGTGAGTCAGAGTCGCCTGCTGATGAAAATTCATACTCCAAAAGAAGTTTTTCTCGGAGCAATTCTCGGAACCGTTGTCACTCTATTAGCTTATCTGATTTTTGCCTGACCAGTTGTTACAGTAGCGGACAGTCAACTGTTTGATCTGCAATATTGGTCAGGATCGTTGCATCCCCCGGTTTGGGGCTGGCATCCACCAGATTCAATTCACCCAACGGAATATTCTGCTGTATCCCGGCAAGGCTGAAACGGCTGGCGGCATTCCATAACATCCAGCCATGACTGCCGCTGGCATCACTGCCATTGATCTGCGCATGGATCTCTGTCGCGGTAAAATATCTTCGATCAAAAGCATAGTCTCTGAATGCCTGCAGCCAGGGGCGAAAACGGATCGCCGGAAGTCCGGTCAGTTCAGCAGCTCTATCCAGAGAATGGGCAACCACCTCATAGCTGTTTGCAACTGGATTTTTATAGCCTGGAACCCCATGAGGAAAACCGGAAGGGTAGAGCATCGGGGAGAGATAATCGACATGTTCGGCCAGGTCAATCAGCCGCTGGCCAATCTTCTGATCTTTGTGTTTCCAGCAGATATAGCCAAAAATATTGGCCGATATCATCACCGGATAATCGGCCAATCGCTGCCTGGCATGCTGGAGAAAACCGTTGATCGCTGCCACCCGATTCTCACCGCTGTTCTCTTCGGAAAACATTAAATCAGATTTAGCCGGAAAGCGGATATAATCAAATTGAATTTCATCAACTCCCATCCGGGATGCTTCTTCTGCAATGCTGATATTATAATCCCACACCTCCCGACTGAAAGGGTCTGTCCAGCTGAGTTTTTCACGATCCTCCCAGAGATACCCATCCAGGGTATGGACAGCGAGATCCCGCCGGTTCCTGGCCAGAGCGCCATCCTTAAAAACCACAATCCGACCGATGATATAAATCCCCTGTCGTTTCAGCTCGGCTAAAAACTCCGGCAGGTCTTTCAATGTCCGGGCTCTCTGTGCCCCGCTGTCCAGGGCTAAGGGGCTCTGACTGCGAAAAGCAATATCTCCCCGGGAAGATTTCAGATCGATCACCAGCGCATTCATTCCGGTTTCAGCAATCAACTGTTGCAGACGATCTCTCA
>JAOZQF010000197.1 GCA_029932345.1 Desulfuromusa sp.
ATTATCGGTGGTGGTCCAGCCGGTCGCTTGATCGTCCATGCAATACATAAGTCAGCTGAAAAATTTGATGTCACACTGATTAAAGATGAAGAGATCAACGCTAATCGCTGTGCTGTTCCCTATGGCATTTCTGATAAAAAACCAATCGATAAGTTTTGTATTTCCAACACTCTGGTCACTGATTTCGGAGCTAAACTGGTTGTTGACTATGTTGAATCCATCGACAAAAAAGAACAAATGGTCACAACTGCAACCGGTCAGAAATTTACCTATGATTATCTGGTCATGGCAACCGGCTCGCAACCTTTTATTCCACCGATTCCCAATATAGATCTGAAAAATATCGTCAATGTCCGCTCAAAAAGCGATATGGAACAGATGCGTGGTTTTGCCCAACAGTACAAAAAATGTGTTGTTGTTGGTGGCGGCTATATCGGTATCGAAGTTGCTGTGGTTTTGAAAGAATTGGGCATTGAGGTTACTGTCGTAGAGATGCAACCCCATGTCCTGCTGATGACTATGGATGATGACTTCGCCGAAACCATCGAAGCACACATCATCGATAAGGGTGTCAAAGTGATCAACAATACCCAAGTCACTGCATTTGAAGGGCAAGATGGCAATGTCTCTGGAGTTGTCCTTGACAATGGGGATGTTCTTTCAGCCGATTTTGTGATTGTTTCGGTCGGGGTCAAGCCCAACATTTCCCTGGCAGAAAAGACCGGGATCACAACCTCCCGATTTGGTATTGTCGTTAATGAACAGATGGAAACAAATGTAAAAAATATTTACTCCGCAGGCGATTGTGCTGAGAAAAAATCCTTTGTGACCGGAAACCCGAGCATGGGAGAGTTTGGAACTAACGCTGTCTTCATGGCAAAGGTGGCAGCAGCAAATATCATGGGTAACCGGACCACTTTCCCGGGCATCATCAATGCCAATGCATCCAGTGCTTTTGAGTACACTTTCGGCTCAGCGGGACTCATTGCAAAAATGGCTGAACGTGAGGGATTGGACTTTGTTGTCGGCGAATCAGAAGTTATGGCGATGTACCCGATGATGGATGGGGTAAACATGATCCAGACCAAGCTGGTGTTTGATAAAAAATCACACAAACTGATCGGAGGATCAGTCTTGAGAAAAGGTCACTGCTCGGCAGGCAATGTTGATTTTATCTCTTTTGCCATCCAGATGGGTGCGACGATTGAGGATATTATAAAATATCAGTATGCAACACATCCGGAGCTGGCAGCCAAACCTTCTGATAATACCTACATGTTTGCGGCTCAGGATGCCTTAAAAAAACTATAAGCTCGGTACTGTTCTCAAACAAAAAAAGGGCGGGATCAAAATTATGATCCCGCCCTTTTTTATTATCAATCTGCTGAAAATTTTATTTCAGGAGATCCTCAACAGGAACATAATCAAGACCAAAGGCGTCAGAAACACCAGCATAGCAAACCTTGCCTTCAACAACGTTCAGACCAGCCTTCATCCCCTCATCGTCCAGACAGGCTTTTTTCCAACCCTTGTTCGCCAGTTTGACAGCATAGGGAAGAGTTGCGTTGGTCAGCGCCATGGTCGAAGTCAGAGGAACAGCACCCGGCATGTTGGCAACACAGTAATGAATAATGCCTTCAACTTCATAAATTGGATCGGTATGGGTCGTTGCTTTTGAAGTCTCGAAACAGCCCCCCTGATCAATGGCAACATCAACTAATACTGCACCCGGCTTCATGGTTTTGAGCATCTCACGAGTCACCAGTTTCGGAGCCTTGGCACCATGGACCAGAACGGCACCGATAACCAGATCAGCTTCCTTGACCAGCTCGCGCACCGTCGCGGGAGACGACATTGTCGGGAAGCAATTTTTCGGCATAACGTCAGAAAGGTAACGCAACCGGGGCAGGCTCATATCGAGCAGGTGAACCTTGGCGCCCAGGCCACAGGCCATCTGAGCTGCGTGAGTACCGACAACACCGCCACCGATAACAACAACAGTCGCAGGTGCAACACCCGGGACGCCACCCATCAGGATGCCGCGACCACCCTGAGGACGCTCAAGATATTTAGCCCCTTCCTGAGTAGCCATACGACCGGCAACCTCACTCATCGGAGTGAGCAGCGGCAGGGAACCGTCGGGATCGGTAATGGTTTCGTAGGTGACACAGATCGCCTTGCGGTCAATCATTGCCATGGTCAATTCTTCACCGGCGGCAAAGTGAAAATAGGTAAAAACAATCTGCCCTTCACGGATCATTGGAAATTCATTGGGCTGTGGCTCTTTGACGTGCATCACCATTTCGGAGCGGGCATAAACATCGGCAGCAGTGGGTGAAATTTCAGCACCGGCATTTTTATAATCATCATCACTAAAACCACTGCCAACTCCCGCAGAGGCTTCTACCAGAACCTGATGACCATTGTTCTTCATAATCTCAGCACCAGCCGGGGTCATGCAAACACGATTTTCCTCTACTTTAATTTCCTTGAGAATTCCGACGATCATGGCAAGCTCCTTTTATCTATGTTTGGGGTAGACAAATTTCGATTTCGGTTATCCTTTAATTCTATCACCTGAAAAGATTTATTTTCCTGCAAAAGTAAAAATATAATGCTGTTATTTAACGGATTCCACTGTTAATATTCAAAAATGTCGAAGATTCCACGCAAAAATCAAATAGATGCCATTGATCAGAGGATTCTGTCTGCTCTGCAAAAAGATGGACGCCTCACCTATGTCCAGCTGGCAGACAAAGTCAAACTCTCCGAGTCTGCCTGTTTACGCCGGGTTCGCCTACTTGAACAGAACGGGATTATAGATAAATATGTGATGTTGATCAACCAGGCTGCGATCGGCAAACCTGGTAATGTTTTTGTCCGGGTGACCTTGGAAGGGCAACAACAGGAGAAACTGCAGCGATTTGAGAAAGAGATCGGTCAGGTCAAAGAGGTGATGGAATGTTACCTGATGTCAGGTGACAGCGACTTTTTACTGCGAGTCATTGTTCGCAACAATGAAGATTATATGCGCATTCACAACCGCTTAACCGGAATCCCGGGAGTCCTGCGCGTTCAGTCCTCATTTGCCCTGAAAACCATCCTGAAAAAAACCGAACTACCGATTGACTAAAGTCTGATGCACTCGCAAAAACTAATAAGCTAGCTAGGAGGCTGTCGGACTTGACGAATCGTAGCGAGAATTTAGCTGGTTGAGGACA
>JAOZQF010000198.1 GCA_029932345.1 Desulfuromusa sp.
CGCCGGTTATTACCCATCGCCTTGACTATACTGAATTTGAGCAGGGCTTTGCTGCCATGAATAGCGGCGAAGCGAGTAAGGTTATTTTGAATTGGGCCGCTTGATGGCTTAGCCATTCTATGCATTTTCATGTATTCTATGTTTTTTAAGGAGAAAAACTGTGTACGGTAAATTTCAGGAATATTTAAGTGCCGAACTGAAAGAGATCAAGTCTGCCGGGTTATATAAAAGTGAACGGTTTATGACCACTCCGCAAAGTGCCCATGTTGGTGTTAATGGTGGTGAGATGTTGAATCTCTGCGCCAACAACTACCTTGGCCTGGCTCAGCACCCGGAAGTCAATGCAGCGGCAAAGCTCGCCCTGCAGGAGTGGGGTTTTGGGATGGCATCGGTCCGGTTTATTTGTGGAACTCAGACTTTGCATAAACAGCTCGAAGAGAAACTGAGCAAGTTTTTGGGAACCGAGGATACAATTCTCTATCCCTCTTGTTTTGACGCAAACGGTGGTCTGTTTGAGACCCTGCTCGGGAAAGAAGATGCGATCATTTCCGATGAATTGAACCATGCCAGTATTATTGACGGGGTGCGTTTATGCAGTGCCAAGCGTTACCGCTATCGCAACAGTGATATGTCCAATCTGGAAGAACAGTTACTGGATGCTGATAAAAATGGTGCACGCTTTAAACTGATCACGACCGATGGGGTTTTCTCCATGGATGGTTATATCGCCAAGGTTGATGAAATCTGTGATCTGGCGGAAAAATACCATGCCCTGGTTCATGTGGATGACTCACATGCCACCGGTTTTATCGGTGCAGGTGGTCGTGGAACCCCCGAGTATCGAGGCTGTATGGAGCGGGTTGATATTCTTACCGGTACGTTGGGTAAAGCCCTCGGTGGTGCCAGTGGTGGTTTTACCAGTGCCCGCAAGGAGGTTGTTGACCTGCTGCGGCAGCGCTCACGTCCTTATCTTTTTTCCAACTCTGTGGCACCACCAGCAGTGGCTGGAGCATTGAAAGCTATTGATCTGGTGAGTGAGTCCAGTGTGCTGCGTGATCAGCTGCGGGAAAATACAGCAGTTTTTCGTCAGGGCTTGGAGGGGCATGGTTTTGAGCTCTTGCCGGGCGAACACCCCATCGTTCCAGTCATGCTGCACGATGCCGTGGTTGCCGGGCGGTTTGCTGACGCTATGTTGGCGCAGGGGATCTTCGTAGTGGCTTTTTCATATCCGGTGGTGCCGAAGGGCAAAGCACGTATCCGTACGCAGATGTCGGCTGCTTTGACAGCGGATGATCTTGAATTTGCAATTGCAGCCTTTGGCCGGGTCAAGCAACAGTTAGCCCTCTGACCGGTATTTCATGAGGATGATTTGTCCCCTTTTAATACACCACAAAGCGGTGTAACGAGAGCTAAAATTATTATGTCTATTCGTAAAATAATACAGGTTTTAAGTCTTTCTTTTCTGTTTTTTTCACTTCCCGTCATGGCAAGTGCTGAAGCAGATGCTGATGCACTTCTCGAAGCAGCGGAAACTCACAAAACCCACAATGCAGACGATGTAGCAAAAGAGTTAGCTAATCCCAATACGGCTTTAGCCAGCATAGTTTTTAAAAATCAATATAAATTATATACCGGAGATTTGCCTGATGCCGATGATCAAAATTCAGCTATCACACTTTTTCAGCCTGTTTTACCGTTCCCGCTGGAGTCAGGATCACAAATTATTTTCCGTCCTATTATACCGATTACATGGAATTCACCGGCAGGTATTAATTTTAAAAATGAATCGGGTATTGCTGATATTTCTTTTGATTTAGTCTATGCACCTAAAGCAAAAAATGGATGGATTACTGCATTAGGTATTGTTTCGACATTGCCGACAGCAACCAATGATGCGCTGGGTAAGGATAAATTTACTTTAGGACCTGACATTTTATTTGGTAGAGTTACAAAAGAATACGTGCTTGGCGTTCATCCTTCTCATCAGTGGGATATAGCTGGTTCTGGAGATGTAGGGGTCAGCTTTTCAAGTGTACAGTTATTTGCTCTCAGTTTATTAGGTAAGGGATGGGTCGTGGGTTCTGATCCGACCCTTACCTATGACTGGAAACAGGATGAATGGGAAATTCCAATTAATTTGATTGTATCTAAAACCTTAATTATTGGAGGGCGTCCGTGGAAATTTGGTACTGAAATTAATTATTTTGTTGATCAGAATAGTGACTTCGGTCCAAAGTGGATGTTTTCTTTCAATATTACTCCGGTTATTGAAAACGGTTTAGCTAAATTGTTTCAATAAACTAAGTGATACGCAACAGGAACAAGAGGATAAAAAACTGGAGAGACACTGATAGGCTTAACTCGTCCTTCAATATCGCCTCTGAGATAAGACCAATAGCCTCGCAGAATAGTTGAATAGATTTTGCTTCCTCATCCCAGCCTTTAGTCCCATGAGAACGACCTTCCTGAGAGCACTCTTTTTTCTTATAAATGCTCCTGCATTGTTTCGGTGTGTTCAGATTGTCTGAAATGCGAAATTCTTACTTCCCCTAACAAATAAGAACTTAGTCGTTTTTAGAAGAGGGCTCCAAAGACCGCAAGCCAACCAACGGTTTGCCTGGAGCTCTTGGGATTGAGTCCAGGTGATTGAATCTTCATAGGGAGCTAAGCCAGCATAAAAAGTAGCCAGGATTTATTATCTGGTCAGGTAACTTCAGACTATTGACCTTTCAGGAACAGCTCTCTCGGTGCCAGAAATCCAAGTGTAAATATGAGGCAAGCTGCCACAACAATTGTTGGTCCGGTCGGAGTATCCCATTGAAAGGATCCATAGAGTCCGAGACAAACGGCTAAACAACCGATGAGACTGGCCAGCACCGCCATCATTTCCGGGTTTCCCGCGAACCGTCGGGCTGTTGCAGCAGGGATGATCAACAGGGCGGTGACCAGCAACATACCGACAACTTTCATCATGATGGCAACGATCAGGGCAATTAAGCCAAGAAACATCCAGTTAATCCGGTCAACCGGTATCCCTTCAACACGTGCCAGATCTTCATGGATGGTGATGGCAAGTAATGGTTTCCAGAGCCAGAGTAGGCAGCCCAGAGCGACTCCGCCGCCAGCAAAAATCCAACCCAGATCACTGTTACTGATTGCCAGAATGTCACCGAACAGATAGGCCACCAGATCAATTCTGACATCCCGCATAA
>JAOZQF010000199.1 GCA_029932345.1 Desulfuromusa sp.
TTGCCGGTACAAGTGACAGCCAGGCACCCCCGCGGCACACGTTCAAAACCGCTACCGCTGCTCCCTTCCGGGCCTGACGGAGTTTACGGATGACCGTTGCGCGGGACCCGGCTGTCACTTCTACCGGCAACGATGACCAGAAGAATTATGGATAGTATGAATTATGTTTGTGGGCAATGCTACCACCGTTAAAACATTTAAAAAACCAAGATCAAGGTCGCGGGGTTGCGTCCCCGCTCGTCGCCTTCATTTCTTTGTGCGTTCAAAGAAACGAAGCAAAGAAAAACGCCCGACCTCCTTGCCCGCCTTTGGCGGGTTCCCTCCATGTGACATCTGCTTTGAGGAGCGGCAAAAACTCGCTTACACTCAAACATTTGCCACTCTATTTCTCAAATCAAATGACACATTCCGGCTACGTCATACAGGATGATGAACCTAATCACTCTCCACTTGGAACCGTGCAGCATAATTCCCCACCATCACTATAAGGCTGATCAAAAATGCTTAGTTGCTAGGCATCTCGAAAGCTACAGAATAAGGCGTACCGCAAGGTACGTCGTTGCTGTAGATTGAGAGCAACAACGCAAATGAGCGTTTTTCATCAGCCCTGCTGATGAATGGCGGAGAGGCGGGGATTCGAACCCCGGGTAGCGTTAACTACACCCGCTTTCCAGGCGAGCACCATCGGCCTCTCGGTCACCTCTCCGCGAACTGCGAACAATACACCAACATATCTGAAACTGTAAAGTGATTTTTCATCAACCTGGAGCGGTAAATACAAGGCGGATAAAGAGTGTAAGTATCCGGATTACATGAGTGTTCCACAAGATTTTAGCTCCATCCCGACGGCAGAACAACTAATAAACGTCTGCTTCACTAAAAAGCACACCCTTTCGATCCTTTTCCGACAAAACCGCTTCACCAGTTAATGGCCAATCGATATTCAGATCTGGATCATTCCACAAAATGCAGCGTTCATGTGCTGGGGCATAATAATCGGTTGCCTTATAAACAACCTCTGCGGTGTTGGACAAAACGACAAACCCATGGGCAAAACCTTCCGGGGTCCAGAGTTGATGTTTGTTCTTCGCTGACAAAACCGCCCCCACCCACTGGCCGAAAGACGGTGATTGTTTTCTCAAATCAACGGCCACATCAAAGATCTCGCCAACCACAGCACGAACCAGTTTTCCTTGTGGCTGCTGAATCTGGTAGTGCAACCCCCGTAACACCCCTTGACCGGATCGACTGTGGTTGTCTTGAACAAAGACCGTTTGCAATCCAGTCTCTTCTTCCCAGCAAGCCTGATTGAAGCTTTCCATGAAAAAGCCTCTCTCATCACCGAAAACATCCGGTTCAATCAACAGCACATCTGCTATGGCTAAAGATTTTACTATCATCAGAACTCATCCCTCAGAATCATTTCCAGATACTCGCGATAACTGGATTTTGGGGTCGCCTCAATAACTTTTTCAAACTGTTGCCGGTCAAGATAACCTTTATGAAAAGCTATTTCTTCCAGACATGCGATCTTGAGCCCCTGCCTCACTTCCAGGGAGCCAATAAAACGACTGGCATCCAGAAGACTCTCATGTGTTCCGGTATCCAGCCAGGCGATACCACGTCCCAACTTCTCAACCCGTAATTGATTTTGCTGCAGATATTTGAGGTTAACATCGGTTATTTCCAGCTCACCACGTGCCGATGGCTTCAACTCCTTGGTGATGCGGACCACTTGATTGTCATAGAGGTAGAGTCCGGGCACAGCATACTTTGACTTTGGTTTCAGGGGTTTCTCTTCAATACTCAAAACCTTGCCTGAACTGTCAAAATCAACAACACCGTAGCGTTGCGGATCTTTCACCGGATAACCAAAAACTTTAGCTCCCCCAGCAAAGGTACCGATGATTTGATCCAGCTCCATTTTTCCATAGAAGATATTATCACCGAGAATCAGCGCGACACTATCCTGTCCAATAAACTCTTCACCAATAATGAATGCCTGGGCAATCCCATTCGGTTCTGCCTGGACGACATACTCGATAGAAATTCCCCACCGGGAACCATCGCCCAACAGTGCTTCAAAACGTGGGGTATCCTGTGGGGTGGAAATGATAAGAAATTCCCGTATCCCCCCCAGCATCAGGGTCGCCAGCGGATAATAAATCATCGGCTTATCATAAACTGGCTGAAGTTGTTTGCTGGCAACCAATGTTAACGGATACAACCGGCTTCCAGCCCCTCCAGCCAAGATAATCCCTTTTTTGATTCCCGACATGCTAGCCCTCTCTTAGTTTAAAATAGGTTGATAAACTTGATCGCCAGTCAGGCACTTGAACCCCTGTCGCCCGCATATACTTCTCTCTGGAAAAAACCGAATAGGCAGGCCGGGTTGCAGGGAGAGGATAGTCCTCGGTCCTGATCGGCAGAACCCGCTGCACCTTAACCGACTCGCCGAATTGTTGAGCCTGAGCTACGATCTCCTGAGCAAACTCATACCAGCTGCATTGCCCGTTATTGGAAAAGTGGTAAATACCGTAAAGGCAGTGACGGGTGACGGGTGACGGGTGACGAGTTAAGTCCAACAGGCCGAAAAGCGCGTTGGCCAGGTCGTGGGTGAAAGTCGGTGAGCCGACTTGATCGGCCACAATGTGCAACTCTTCACGCTGTTTGGCTAAACGGAGGATCGTTTCAACAAAGTTATTGCCACCCGGACCGTAAAGCCAACTGGTTCGAATAATGAAGAACTTCTCCAGCCCACTTTCCAGAATCGCTGTTTCTCCGGCAAGTTTGGATCGACCATAGCCCGATTGCGGGTCGGTCATGTCTTCTTCCGTGTAAGGTGAAGTCTTCAAACCAGAAAAAACGTAGTCGGTTGAGATATGTACCAGAGTTGCATCAAGAGCCTTTGCGGTTCTGGCCAAGTTACCCGGGCCATCGCCGTTAACCTTGGTTGCCAGAGCCTCTTCCGTCTCACAACCATCAACGTTGGTATAAGCAGCACAGTTAACAATAACGTCGGGTTTGATTCTACCAAGGACTTCATCGACAAAACCCGCATCAGTCATGTCGAATTCGGGAAGATCCAAAGGGACAATGGCGTAGTCATCGGGAGCAGCTTCTGTGACAGCTTGTGCAAGCATGCCGTTGGCACCGATTAGGGCTAAAGTTCTGTGACGAGTGACTGGTAACAAGTGACGAGTCAAACTAA
>JAOZQF010000048.1 GCA_029932345.1 Desulfuromusa sp.
TCCGGTTTCATCAACGGCAATATTGCAGCCATAGAGGAGAATATCGCCATCGTTGTTCAGTGCCTTGCCCCACTCGGCAACCGCTGCGCTGTTTTCTGTCAGGGTGGTGGCATTAAGCCAATCATCACCAAGATTGATCTCTCCATCTCGACCATGAGCGATAATATGAATTGCGGAAAGATCGCTGCGTTCGGCAAGGGCATCACTGACCTGGCTTATTCCGTCGCGGTTGGCATCCAATACCACCACATCGAGTACCCGGTTATCATCATCTCCTTGCAGATCAGCAATAAGTTGCTGGTAATCTTCAACATCATTATTAACAAAAACCACTTCCCAGCGAGACTCTGTCATCGCGCTGCTCACCGTCTGAGTCACTTCCTCCTGCTGCCGTGGGGCTTCGGCGGTTACTACCTGTTCGTCGGCCGCAGCGACATGGTCCATCCCGGGGAGCAGATCAGCTGAAAACAGCAGTCGCCGTTCCAGCTCTTCATATCGGAGAATCTCTGTCGATTTTTTAGCGGTTTTTTTTGCCATGGTTTATGCCTTCTTGCTTTGTTCGGTCTGTTTTAGTCAGCAATCCCACAGTTCTTGGGATAGTCCCGAATGACTTTCCTGCTGTAAACTTTGCTTCTCTATGAGGGGAGGATCACTTGTCGTCCTTATTGTCTTTTTTGTCGTCTTCCTCATCAATTTCAAATTGCACCTGGCACTTCAGCCCGCTGGGCATTTTTAATTCGTCGTTGGGTAATTCCAGCCGTACGCCAAAGGTGCTGCTGGCTGAATCGATAACTCTATCAACTATGGTCACTGTGGCGACCTGTTCTCCGTAGGTGGGAAGTTCTGGAATGATCTTTGCCTCCATCCCCGGAGTGATTTTGCCGAACAGTTGCGCCGGGACAATGACTTCTACCCGAAGTGGATCAATCTGGGCAATTCGCAACAGCGGTTGAGTGTTAACGTATTCACCGGGATTAACATAGATTTCTACCACCACCCCGTTGAGTGGGCTTCTGACCGTATGACGTGCCAGCAGGGCGCGGGTTTTCTTCAACTCCATTTGTGCCAGAGACTGTTTTTCACGGGCTTTATCCAGGCGGTGCTGGGTGAGGATAATATCAGTTGCTGCCTGGTCTTTGTCCCGGATCGGGATAGATGCCACCTGCTTGATCCGGTTGTAGTCTCGTTTGGCAAATGCCAGTTGAGTTTTCTGTAGACCGATCTCCCCATCAAACCCTGAGATCACTTTGGCTTTTTCCACTGCGACCCATTCCACTGAGGACGCAATTCCAACCAGTAGCTGCCCTTTTTTTACGCTGTCACTCCGCTCAACCTTGATTCTGGAGACAATCCCCTGTGTTGGTGCCCCGATCTCCACTATTTTATAAGGTTCGATCAGTCCATCGTATTCCATCGTTTCGGCCCAGATAGTGGGAGCTGGCAGCAATAGCAATATGCTTAACAGCCAGAGTGATGGTTTTAAAAAGTTCTGCATCAGATTGTTATCTCCTTTTTTTCATCGGGGGACATTTCCCCGTTACGTCGACCCTGATAAATGTTACCTATTCCAGATGGCCACTGAATGCGAGTAAACGGCCATTCTGCTGTTCCTGGAGCAGTAAGTTGCGACGGGTTTCCCGTTGTCGCCGTTCGATCCGCTGCTGGGTTTGATCCAGCCCATACTGCTGCAGTCTTTTCCCTTTCATCAGTTTCAGCAACCACGGACGACAGTTTTTCAGTAGCAGTTCATCATCCAGAGAGAGGATGCTTTGATAGCTACCGGGATCACCCTGCCGGGCACAGCGACCAAACAATTGTCGATCAATCCGTTTTGCTTCGTTGCGACTGGTGGCAATAACATGCAATCCACCTGCATCAGCAACCCCCGTTGCCAGTGGGATGTCGGTTCCCCGACCAGCCATATTGGTTGCGACCGTCACCTGGCGGGGGTTACCGGCGGTTGCAACAATGTCGGCTTCTTGCTGATCCTGCCGGGCATTGAGAACCCGATGGGGGATTCCGCTAGTGGTTAACTTTTGACTGAGCTGTTCCGAATCAAATACGGAACCGGTGCCGATCAAAACCGGTCGATCTTCTGCGCGCAATGCTACCACCGAAGCAAGAACTTCTGCCCACTTCTCCTCGCTCTGAGGAACCACCACCATGGGGAGCTTCTGTCGCTGACTCGGTTTGTGCAGCGGGATGCGTTGCACCTTCAGGCGATAAACAGACCAAAGTTCGGAACTCACTTCACGAGCGGTGCCAGTCATCCCACCAAGGCGTAGATAGCGGCGGAAAAATTGTTGATAGGTTAAACGACCCAGTTGTTCCCGGGCATCTGACAGGGGGCAACCCTCTTTGGCTTCTACCAGCTGTTGCAGCCCCCGCTCCCATGAACGGTCCGGCATGGTTCGACCGGTATTGGCATCGATAAGAACAACTTTCTCCTCTACGACCAGATAATCACGATCTTTGCGCAGCAGGTGGAGGGCATGCAGTGCCTGACAGACCAGCTCTTCGCGGCGCCGGGCGTTCTGCAACGGGCTGGCGACGCTCAATTTAAGTTGCGCCAAGCGCTGTTGTCCGGTCAGACTCAACTGCACCTGGTGTGATTCTGGATCAATTTTATAATCGTCCCCAGTGACCAGTTTTTTGGCCAGATGGAGGCTTAAACGGTAAACGTCATGTTCTGCTGAACTGTCAATAGTGCGGGTCAGGATCAGCGGGGTGCGGGCTTCATCGATCAGCACACTGTCGGCTTCATCGACAATCGCAAAACAGAGACCCCTGAGCAGAAATTGTTCGGAGCGATCATGATCAGCGTAGGCCGTTTCAAGCTGTAGCTGTAACTTGTTACGCTGGTTTCCCAGAGTCAGCCGATCACGCAGGTAGTCGAACGCAACCTGTTTGTTGGTACAGTAGGTGATGTCGCAGCGATAGGCGGCGCGGCGCTGTTCTTCAGTCATCTCCTGGGTGACATAGCCAACGCTTAAACCCAGAGCACGGTAGAGTGCTCCCATGGTTCTGGCATCCCGCACCACCAGGTATTCATTGACGGTGATGACGTGAGTGGGAATCCCCGCCAGTGCCGCTGTTGCGGCCGCTAGCGTTGCTGCCAGAGTTTTCCCCTCACCGGTTTCCATTTCGGCTAACTGACCGTGGAGCATGCTCCAGCCACCCATCAACTGTGAATTGTAATGGCGAAGCTGAATGGTTCTGGTGGCGGTCTCCCGGATCAGCGCAAAAGCCTCAATGCAGAGGGGGATGCTGAGACCGTTGCGATGAAACTGCCGATGCAATTCCAGCCGTAACTGGTTCATCTGATCATGATCGAGAGTGGTTAATTTTTCTCCCTGCTGCTCGATCTTTGCAACGACCTGCTGGAGGTCCCGTTGCTGATCAATTCTGAAGCTGGCCAGAATACCCTGCAGGTGGGTGAGGGACCGTTCAATCCAATGGTCCTGCAGCTCATCCTTTTCAGGATAGTGTCCAGATATCAGTCCGGGGCGCAGTGCCCAGGTTTTGCTGGCAAGGGCAGAACTAGACATAAAATTTCCGTAGCAGTAATTGCCGCACGTGGCGATACATTTGCATTGCCAGTGGCATGTGACCATGTTCAAAGCGGACGTAAACGCGTTCACCAATATAGGGATCGCTCACTTCATCGGGAAGATTGAGGTCGAGTTGAAAGTGACTTTCCAGGGCGCGAAGTCCTTCACTGTCGTTGGGGTCAACCGGGATGTTCCCCCCACCTGCAGTTCCCAGTGCCGCTGACGGCAGCTGCTGACTGGCGGCGGGGACAATCCGCTTAATCTTGGCTTGCAGGGTTTTGTCAGTTTGATCGGCAAGGCGAATCTCAATACCGGTGACCCTTTCACGAACCAGCCCGATATTTTTCTGGCTGACTATGGTGCGGATGGTGGGGCGGTGCTCAGCGATGATAAAACCGAGAAGTTCTCCCTGTCTGACGAAATGGCCGGGGAGATTCTGATCATCTATAAGGACAAACTTTCCGTCAGCAGGGCTGCAGATCTGTAGCTTTTCCTGCCGTTCCAGCAACTGCTGGAGATCCCCTTCGACCAGTTCAATCTGATCCAACATTATTCTCCGCTTGACCCGTTCATTCAGAGGCTCTCCGTGGTATTTTGCATGGAGTTCTGTCAGTCGTGCCTTGTAAACCGCAATTTTTGATTCCAGAAAAGGATCACTGCCACTTAAGAGTGGCTCCCCTTTGTGAACCTTTTGCCCCGTCGGGATGAGGATCTTGACCACTTCACAGTCGGTTCCGGCACGGATTGCTGCCTGTTCGGGCAGCCAGATAACCCCCTGTGCCAAGGTCCGGAGGGGGAGGGGGAGGACAAACAACAGTAGCCCGGCCAGGAGTAAAATTCCGCCACCGCCAAGCTGTAGCCGGGTGCGGTACTGGCGTGCTGTCGGAGTGTTCAGAAACCGCGTGGTACTGCGGACTGCCGGGATAATCATCAGACTGATGACTCCCCATAACGCAATCAGAATGCCGATGAAGAAGAAGCGGCCACTCACCAGCCACACCAGACCGATCATCACCAGAATTCGGTAACAAAAAGAGAGGGGACCATAGATGGCAAACCAGACCGCCTCACCGGGGGCCGTTACCGGGGAGGTGCTATTATGATTCTTCAGCAGCAACCGCTGCATTAGATAGCCGAGATAGCGGTTTGAGCGTTGCCCCAGGTTGGGAATTTCGAGCAGGTCGGCAAGGATATAGTAGCCATCGTAGCGCAACAGTGGGTTGCCGTTGAACAGCAAGGTTGAAATTCCACTGATCAACATTACATTGTAGGCCAATGCGCTGATCAGCCCGGTTTCGACATTCAACCAGATAAACAGGGCAATTGAGGCCAGCGACAGTTCAACCATCATCCCCATGGCGGCGACGGTTATCCGCTGCCGTTTTTCCGGGAATGAGGCGGAAGCGGTGGCATCAACATAGGGAAGCGGAGTCAAAGCGAGTAGAATTATCCCCATTTCATGAACTTCGCCACCCCATTTTTTGACCGCCAGGGCATGACCAAACTCGTGCAGAATCTTGATCAACGGATAACTCAACCAGATCACCAACAGATTGCTTGGTGAATAGAGTTGATCAAGGGCGCTGCCGGAAAGATCTGACCAGTTGAGGACGGTGGCAACCACTGCCGTCAGAACCATAATCAGCCAGAGAATAAGCATGCTGCGGGTAAAGAGTATCCGGGTCAGAAATTGACATTTGTCGAGGAACCGGTCGGGATCAAAAAGGGGAAATCTGAGTGAGAATGGATTGCTGATCCGTTGTTTCCATCCCTGACCCTGATCTTTTTCTATGTTGCGAAACATCTCTGTGGTGCTGGGGAGGATGTCTCCCTGAATCAGGTCTGCATCATGGAGTTGACCCAACAGGCGAATCATCTCATCCTGGCTGGGGATCTCTTCTGCCATTGTTTCTGCGCTATTATCCCATATTTCCTGGGTAGTTCTTTGCCCATCCATCTGTCCGATCAAGGCATACGCAGCTGCGTTGAAACGGTGATTTTTTCCGTTTAAGCGATTCCGTACCACATACCAGGCCTTCCCCCGATAAATATGACGCGAAATTTCTGCAGCGTCACGTAATGCCGGTTTAAGTTTGGCAACCCGGTACCAATAGGTACTGAATAAAGATTCACTCATCGGTTTTTCCTACGGTAAGCGACTCCAGGTGAACATGCGGAACCATTCCACCAATCGACGCGATAAAATCCACAATAACTTTCTCTCACCAATGTCAATTTTTGCGACCCCTTCCATCCCCGGTCGCATCAGATCCGATTGATTCTCCATGGTCGCTTCAACGCGAAAGTAATTGCGACCCTCTTCGCTGGTTGAAACCGGAGTGACCCGGTTAACTTCGATATTAATTGTCTGATTGGGCAGCCCGGAAAGTTTCAGTTGACCCTGTTGGCTGCGGGTCAGCAGGCTGATATCCCGCTCATCAACCTTTATCACCACCCGGTAAGTATCGGTTGGAGCAACTTCATAAAGAACTTCGCCCCGCTCAACCGGTGAGCCGAGTGATTGGCTGAGGTCGCCGCTGGTCACCAGCCCGGAAAAAGGGGCCACCAGTGTGGTCCGTTGCAGTTGCTGTTCAACCAGATCCAGCTGTGCTTCCGCCTGGACCCGCTTGGCTCTGATGATCGCAACTTCGGCACGATCAAATCCGGCCAGCGCCTGACGATACTCTTTGAGTAGCTGTGCCCTCTGACTTTGCCATTTGCGCTGTTCAAGGAGGAGATCTCGATCATCAAGGGTTGCCAGCACGTCACCTTTGCTTACCAGATCTCCGGCTCGCACCTCCGAGGTTGCAATAAATCCCTGTTGCGGCGCCACCACGGCACGATTGATTCCGGCTTCGAGGAATGCATCGTTGGAAACATGAAACATCGTCGTGGCCAGAGAGATCCAGAGCAACAAAATGGTGGTGATGGCCACAGTAACCTTCAATGGCAGGTGCCCGGCACCGAAAAGTTTGCTGAGCCCGCCATGCAGAGATGCGTAAATTTTGGCTGCGAGAGGGCGCTCTTCTCTGCGTCTGGTTTCCAGTACCGGTCCGATCAAAAGGCCGATCTGCTGACATTGCTCAGCAGTTTCCTGATCAAAAGGCTCATCAATGGCCCGTTCCAGAAGGAGGGCACCAATCGCTTTACCATTCTTGATTAACGGGATCGTACAGATTGCCGACCCTTGTTGTTGTTCTGCCAGTTTGGCGTGCATCCGGGTGACCAGTGCTGAGGATTCATTCTGCAGTGGATAGATCACAGTGCTGCTCTGATCCACGGCCTCATTCATCGCTTCACGCAGGGCACGGGTTAAGTTGGCTTGACGGTCAATTTTCTGTGTATGTGAGATTGCCTCTATTCGTATCTGGTTGTGGCGGATAAAGCCAAAGCTGACCCGCTGGCAGGAGAAGCGGGTCGTCAATTCATTTGCCACTTCGGTTGCTGCCACCGTGAAGTGTTCATTTTCAAGCCCGGTTGCAACCAGATCAACAAGGTTGATCAATTGATCTTTGCTGGTCGCATTCTGAAGCAGCACCATGGTTTCTAACCATTTGACCCCTGCCTGCACCTGGCGTATCGCAGCTTGTTGCATTGGCTGAGAGCGATTTGACATCTGCAGTGCAAAAACTCCAAACAGTTTTCCATCCAGAAACAATGGACAGGCCATCGCATCGAGGGGTTCCCCCGTCTCATCTGCTGAACTGTTCCGGGTTTTGATGACCGCCTGCTTGCTTCTCAATGCCGCCTGGGCAACCCGCTTCAGTGGTTCATTGTCGTGCTCGGCATCGGGCCAGTAGATCGCCTGCGTGTAGGGACCCTCGTCGAGAGGGCCGGTCAGCAACACCCCATGGATTGATCCCGGCAGCATCTGACATTGTTGGTAAAGCCATGTTTCGAGAATTCTTTGCATAAAAACCTGAAGTTCTATGTGCTGGCGACAGACCATTATCGGTATCTTATGATTAATGATCGTTAGCCAATTATGTTAATATAATGGAAATATTATAATCTATCGTAGATTATAATTCTTTTACAATTAAAGTCAAGGGGTATTGGTGCCTCTAATGTTTTCTTTGTGATGGGGATTCTACTGCATTACGGTGGGGTGGTTTATTGTTCTATCACGTTGTAAAAACAATAGTTTTTCGCTCAGTTCTTTGAGGTTCTACCCAGTTTTGTCATGCTCGCAAGATCAAGAACCAAGCATTGTTGTGGTTTGTGGATCCCAACTTATCGCGAGATTGACAGTAAGAGGGTGGGTGACTTTGCCGGTGAGAGGGAATTCAGTCTTGATGGGAATTTAAAGATCAACCCTGACACCGACCGATGCGGAGAAAAACCGTTCTCCAAATCGCTCGGACAACCTTCGTGCCCCCCTGAGACCGGTACAGTGTGATGCGCCAATTTTATCAACATTGAGCTCTTCCAGGCGGTTCAGAGTTGCGGCCATTTGTTCTTCACTGCAAAATTTCAAGTGGGTCCCGCCGAGAATCATGTGAATTTTTTTCTCTCCGGTTACCTTGATGGCGTGATCGATAATATTCAACACCCCTGCGTGGGCACAGCCGAGGAGGATCACCAACCCTTTATCGGTGTGGATAAACAGCGACAGATCATCATGGAGGGGATCGGTGATTTGTCCACCTGATTCCGACGTGGATAAAAGATTTGGGTCACCGGTTTCCACTTTAGAGATACGGGGGATATCTCCCGACAGGAGCAGGTCTGGCGCTACCTGGAAGGGTTCAGCCGAAAATTTGAAATCTGCCCCGAGCTTTTCCAATTCGGTCTGTGGCCAGGGGACTCCGATGGAGAGGAGTTTTCCGCTGTTTTGACTGTAGTGTTCAGAAAATAGATCCGGGTGGGCATAAATTGGTATTTTACCGGTTTTTTCCAGAACCTGTTTCAGCCCCCCGGTATGATCAAAATGACCATGGCTGAAGATGATCCCCTGTAGTTTAGTAAAGTCGATCCCCAGTAGTTTGGCATTATTCATGATGGTCATGCCACCGCCGGTATCAAACAAAAAATCCCCGGCAGGTGTCTGTAAATGGCAGGCAAAGCCGTGTTCTCCCAGCAATCCATAAGGGCTGACCTGGTCGACACTGTTCTCACATAGAATCGTCAGGCGGATACTCATGATTCTTCCTCCTAAAATTATATTGTAGTGTTGGTGTTTTACCACAGAGGCACAGAGGCACTGAGGAACCAAAAAAACATAAAAACTTTAATTTTTAAATCATAAAAATGCCCTGCTTTTCTCTGCGCCTCAGTGCCTCTGTGGTAATGTCCAGATGTGGCAATAGTCACTTATAAAGTAAGCAGTTTTTCAATAATTGGCTGGTCAGCAGCCAAAATATCATAGTCGAGAAGGTTTTTCGCTGCAACCCAGCGATGATCGCTCACTTCAAGATGTTTGATGATTCCAGTTTTCCAGGTGCACGCGTAAGCGAGAATAACCACTTTACCCCACTCGTAGCAATGGTGAACAGTTTCTATCAATGCTCCGACCTCAATTTTAATATCGAGTTCTTCTCGCAACTCCCTCTGCAGGGCAACTTCTGGCGATTCACCTGCTTCTATTTTACCCCCGGGGAACTCCCAGTAGCCACCGAGTCGTTTATCCTGAGGGCGCAGAGTGATGAGAATCTTGCCCTGGTGGTGGATGACAGCAGCGCAGACTTTAATGGGTCCCTGCTGGTTATGTCTTTCGGTCATAAATTATATCTCCACTTAGGTTTTCTTCCGGGGAGTCGCAAGGTTTTTAGTTGGCGGTGATCAGACTCTGTGATAGAAACTCCTCACCAATTTATTTACAACGGTTTATCAGGAGTCGATAAAATGTTTCAACTATCCGACAAAGGGCGCAATGTTCGCCAGATGTTTGACGATATTGCTAATCGTTATGATCTTCTTAACCGATTGCTCTCTTTTGGCATTGATCGCCGCTGGCGTCGTTTTGCGGTGAGCCAGCTAAGTATCCCCAAAAATGGGCGGGTTCTTGATATCGCCACCGGAACCTGTGATGTTGCTCTCGAAGTTGCTGAACAGACCGACCCTTCTGTCACGATTGTGGGAGAGGATTTTACCCAGGGGATGCTGGTACAAGGGCAGTCCAAATTGCAAAAATCCCCTTACGGTTCGCGGATTATGCTGGTCAATGCACCCTGTGAGGAAATCCCTCATCCCGATGGCTGCTTTGACGGGATCACCATCGCTTTTGGAATTCGCAATGTTGTCGATCGTCAAGCGGGTCTGAACGAAATGTACCGGGTGCTTAAGCCGGGTGGCCGAGCCGTTATCCTTGAATTTTCCCAGCCCAAAAGTCAGCTGTTTCGCAAGATCTACTACTTTTATTTCCAGAAAATGTTGCCGACCATCGGTGGCTTGATCTCAAGAAAACGGAGCGCTTACCAGTATCTCCCCGACTCGGTGATTGAGTTTCCCAGCCAGGAAGAGTTTTCAGGGATGATGGGGGCGGCTGGTTTCCAGCGGTTGCAATACGTCGACCAGACGTTTGGTATCGCAACTGTTTACGTTGGCGATAAACTCCAATAATTTCACTTCTCGGAAGATTCAGGTTCTACCTTCTTCTGTGGTTTCTCTTCAAATAATGAACCAATATTTTTGATCAGATGGACTGGCAGACCGACGATCCGGTTGAAGAGACCGAATATGGTTTCGGAAACTGACTCGACTGGAATCGATGACACTTCGGGATTCTCGGCGGTCCCCTCAATTTTAAAGTAAGCAGTCAGCAGAGCCTTATTTTCTCCCGTGAGAATCCACCCCGCAACCGGAACCGAAGAGATAATTTTATCAACCGTACGTAACGGCATCACCCCGAGGGTGATATCCAGGGTATCATCAAGGAGGTTATGTGTCCCCTCTGCGGTGAGATTCATTGACTCGCTGGTTACGGTGAGATCCTTTATCGTTATGGTGCCATCGCCAATTTTGATGCTTTGCTCCAGCAGGGTAAACGGCATCCCCTCCTTATCCATATCTGGCAGATTTCCGGAAAAGAGCTGTGAAACATTCAGTAGCGAAAAGACTTTTGCCAGGGTGTGGAATTCTCGTAAAACCCCTTTTTTGACCCGCATATGGATCCCCCCCCGGGCATTCTGCCAGAAGAACTCTTGACTAGGATTTCCTTCGATGTAGAAATCCCCCCTCATTGACCCTTTGATCAACCCGGGTCTATGGAATAGATCCCGGTGAAGAGTCGTAGCGTCTATTTTTTTCACATGTCCCGATATTTTTAGTGGCGCAAGTTGTTCTCCATATTCGTACTCTATTCTGGCCTTGCACCACCCTTCTCCACTGTCGAATTTAAGGGGGTAAATGGTAAGTCGCTGGTTATCACCAGTAATTAATGTTTCAGCGTTCTGAAAATGGAGCCCCCCTAGCGTTCCCTGTTTGGCAAAAACTTTAATCAACAGCGGGGGGCGTTCGGCTGGAGGGAGAAGCGGGGCGTTTTCCTCTTCCGGATGGGTAAATAGATTGATGATATCGAGGACATTGACCCGCTCTGATTGAATGTCAAGGTTGACTTGCGGATCATAGAAGTTGCTGACCTGTCCGGTCACTGTTGCCTGTGTCTGGTCTTCCAGTAGAACCGTGATCGGGGAAAATTTGATCCCCTCGGCATCAATCTGCAGCTTGCCCTCCAGATCATGTAAGGTGAGTTCAGAACCTGAAAATACCAGATCACGAGCGCGGATTGTTTTGCCACTGAGAGTCAGATCGAGCTGTGGCTTCTCCCAGTGACTCAATCTTCCGCTGGTGGTAAATTCTGATTCTCCCAGAGATGTTTTCATATCCTGGAAGGTGAAACCATGGCGATCAAAATTGATTTTACCCGTAGTGTTATTCAGGTCAGCAATGACATGGGTCAGATGTGCGCCAACCCCCTTAAGCTTCAAGCTCCCTTTCAGAACGGTCTGCTGTCGGGTCACCTCCGGTTCAATTTCACCTCTGGCCTGAAGTTTTTGCAGCAGAGGTGAAAAATATTTGAGATTATCCAGATTGATTGGTTCGGCAGCAAAGTGATACTCCGGTTCCCCCTGGTTCTGTTGAAAAGAGCCAGATCCGGCAATTTTAAAATCGTTTAAAGAAAGAGAGAAGTGATCCAATTGCAGTTGTTCACTGCTCAAACGTCCTTGCAGTTGCAGCTTGGTCCGATCGGTCGGCTGTTTGCGAAACAAATCTCCAAATTGCAGCTCGATGGTTCCTAAATCAGCACTGAGGAGAAACTCTGGTGCAAAAAAAGAACCAGACAGGTTGAGGACCCCGGTAACGGCGGCCTCATTCAGACTGAGTGAGAAGTGATCCAATTGCAATTGCTTGCTACTCAAGCGTCCTTGTATCTGTAGACGGGCTTGATCGGTCGATTGTTTATGGAACAGATCTCCAAGTTGCAGATCGACTGCTCCTAAATCGGCCTGAAGAAGGAACTCAGGCTCAAAAAGGGGACCGGTCAGGCTCAGTGTTCCGGGGACATTGCCCGAAATGTTCCATTGTTCAGGAAGCTTCAGTTGCGTCCTTAACTTTCCAACATCGGGGTTAGACTTAAATTTCAGGTCGATTTCTGGTTTTAGAAATAAACTGTCAACCCCCCCTGAGAAATCAACGACGTATCCTCCCGCTACCAGAATACCGTCAG
>JAOZQF010000049.1 GCA_029932345.1 Desulfuromusa sp.
GCATTGTGCTTGTCATGGGCGAGGAGAAGTCATATTCCTACCTGAAGTGGGCAACTGAAAATCATGGCAAAATCAAGCAATGGAAAGAAAAACAGCAGATTAATTTTAAGGTGAACAGTGGACAAATTGCTGACATAAAAGACTATATAAATCGCCATCCAGACTCCCTGCAGTACATCACCGATTGGAAGATGAGACTTTCTGTTGTCGGTTCTGAAGGCATGACGATCAAGGAGATCGCAGATCGGATTGCTGGGGGTGCCACAGAAGACGAATTGATGAGTTTGATCACTGCCAACGAAGATGAGTATTTGGATTCATTTACAGCAGAGCAAAAGCAGTACCTTATAGATGAGGGTCTGTCTCCCCGTCTGATCGGTTTTCTCGAAGAGCATACCCGACAGGTTAAAATTATCAAAGAGGAAGAACGCGCAATGTTAGCCATGCTGCAGCAGGAAGAGGAGCGGAGGGTTGCCAAAGCCACTGCAATTGCTGAGGCACAACGGCAAGAGCAAATTAACGCTCGGAGAAGAGCTGAGAGGGAGAAAACACACAAGAACAGAGAACTCTTCGGGAAAGGGTTGGCCCTTATCGCAGGAGGTGTGATAGCGAACAGTGCCCCTTTGGATAACGCGGCAAAGACCGATTTCTTAACAAACTATTCAACCGATGTGCTGACGAACAATAAATCGATGAGCAACACCCAGCAGTGGGCGAATGCTGCGGGTCAACAGTCGACTCAAACAGCCTCGGCTCAAGCAGCGTCTGGTGGCGGCAGCAACGAAGTGGCTCGCAACAAGCAGATCAGCAGTTTATGCAAGCAGGACTCGAACCGCTATGACGATGGTGACGGGCAGACGACGTCTCACTGCCGGACAGCAATATACAATAAGTGTGTCGCCAATAAAATGTGTACATTGTATCCGAGCAAATGTGGCGCACTCAGATCGCGGGTCACAACATCCTGCAACATGATGTCACAGATGGGGTTTAATGGCTGCCCGGCATGCAACTAGAGATTTTCAGTAGAAAATACCGGAGCCATTTGTACTAAATTTCACTCATTCCAGAACAAATTAAGGCTCAGCCTGTTTATGCAAGCTGGGCCTTTCCTGCAAGTTGCTTCATAATGCTGTTCTTTTTGGTCTAAGGATAAATTGCACAGGTTCGGTATTTCAAAAATCCAGATTTTACTTTTGAAGACGAAATGTAGATCGCTCAGACAATTTTACCTGCCATAATTGCTCAGTTTTGAAAAACCAATGTCCCTGGTGATTTCCAAGGACTTTGGTCTTGGAACTAACCATTTCGGGGCTAGAGAGTACCTGTAGAGCCTGAAATATCTGGTAATACCTTGGCCAAGGAGCAGCATCAGTTTGAACCCTCCAGATGGTTGAAAACAATTGACCAATGAAGCCGGGCTTGTTATGCATAGAGCGCTCACGGGATTCACCGTTTTTGACTGTTGTCTCCCGGCAAAATCAACGACCACACTGAAAGAGGTAACCATGATTCGCGCAGCTCACAACAACACCGTGACGGTTAAATACACTGGCAAACTCGCTGACGGAACAATCTTCGATGCGTCTCCTGAAGATAGTCCCATGTCATTCATTATTGGCAGGGAAGAGGTGATCAAAGGCTTTGAGGCGGCGGTCATCGGCATGTCCCAGGGAGAGATAAAAACTGTCGTCATCGAACCAGATCAGGCGTACGGGGAATCCAACCCTGCCCTGACCGAGGAGATTAACCGCGCTGACCTGCCTGAAAATATCGAACTGACCGAAGGTGGGCAACTGGAAGTTACTCAGGATGATGGCAGTATCTTGCTGTTTATGATCGATAAAGTCACTGAAGAGACTGTCACTCTTGATGCCAATCATCCATTGGCTGGCAAAGCGCTGACCTTTGTTATTGAGATGCTCGAAGTTGACACAGAGCCCCCCAAAGAGCTCCCCTCATTCTTTACCGGAGCATTGGCAGCAGGTCCGACTCACTGACTGTTTCTTTCCTGAGAATAGGTAAAAGGAGCGGGGTCAGGTCTTGAAAAGTCAGTTTTCAATCCTTCCAAATAACTATTAAACGCTGCTCCCCCCATACCTTCAGTCTTCAATCTGAATTTTTCATTCTTCCAGCGTGAATTTCCACGCACAGAACCACTCTTCAGGATGGGGATCCGGGGGGCAGCCGATACATTCTGTTTTAATCCTTTTATCGATGGCTGTTGCAAATCTAGGGTATTCGACCATTCCGGCCGACTTGCAGGGGTAATCATCCAACCCTTTTCGTTTTCTGGAATTTTGAACCCGGCACTGGTTCATCTGAAACACAAAGCTGCTATCCGTCTCATCGACAATCGACTGCTCGTTAACATAAGCATATAATCTTAACTTCAATGCTTCCTTTAAACCGTCCAGCCCAGGCTGATCCCCCAGCCCGATCAACCGTTTAATAGACCAGGCTTCAAAGGGGGAAAATTGTGTCCAACAAGAATCGTTGCAGCGCTTGGCATCAAACATATTGTCGGTAAACTCAACCGCCTGAAACCATACTCCATCATTGGCCAGCCAGTTAATCGATGCTGCATCCAAGAGCTCTGTTAAGGTTTCTTCCTCCATGTTGAGCAAAGGGGCTGGAATATTCTCTTCCATTTCAAATCCAAGCACCTTCGACAGCCGTTTCAATTGGATATTACGGCTTTGGGTCAACGCGGTGTCTAACGCTTTAAAGGCTTTTTCTTCCCCCATCTGATGTTTCACTTCTGAAAACCACATGGCATGATGCATGGTGGTCCTATGGAAAAAATCGAGCAGCAACTCTGCCATCTCTTTTTTATTGTTCATCCAATACTCCTCCACAAAAATGTAAGATAATTATTTGAGAAATCAATTTCACCCGTGGAAACCCGCAGAGAAATTGTCATCTGCAAGATACTAAATTTAGCTCACGTCAAATTGAAATGTAAGTTTATTGTTCCATAAAATTGACAGCTTCCACTTTAATCTTAAGTTTTGATAATGGTTGGCACATAGGCAGAATGGACTAAAAGGCAACCTTCCAAGCATCACTTTTCTTCTTCTGTCCAGAAGATAATATAGTCATTGTTCTAACTTGGGTATCCGTGGTAGGGTCGCTTATCTTAAACAGTTTGTGCAGAGATAATTTGTTAGACAAGATTTAAAGTTAATCAGTCGCGAATATGCCACGCAGACCTCTTACGGTTGTGTGGTTTTTTATTTTACGTAGATATGGTTTGCACAACAAAAAACGTTCCCACAGGGGAGCATGGAGTTGAAAATGGCTGAAGGTACTGTGAAGTGGTTCAACGATGCAAAAGGTTTTGGTTTTATCGAGCAGGAGGGCGGCGATGATGTGTTCGTTCATCATTCCGAAATCCAGGGTGAAGGGTTTAAATCTCTGGCCGAGGGAGACCGCGTAGTTTTTGATGTCACCCAGGGTCAAAAAGGGCCTCAAGCATCTAATGTTCGAAAATAATAGAAAAAGTTTTTACAACTGCTAACACCCTCAAGAGCCCTATGGTCAATCCATGGGGCTCTTTTGAATTTAAGTTCAATGACTCAATTATAACAACCAAAGTATTGAAAATTCCTCCCCTTTTACTCAATTCTAGCGATTTAACCTTTCATAGCCACTTAATTTTTGACAAAGCCAAAAGCATCCGAGATACTAGGAGACTGTCGGGCTATACGAACTGAAGCGAAAATTCGGAGGTTTGAGAACAGCTTTTAGCTCGTTTGCAGGCTCATAGCCATAGCTATGGGGCAAAAAGGAGCTAAAAGCTGAGCCGAACAAACGGATTTGCAGCCAGTTCATGGATAATCCGACAGTCTCCTAGGAGCAATTCAACTTTCAGTTGGATTGAGGCAGCGTTAGAGTTTGTACGTTGCTAGACTTTCCTGAACATCCCACCAGCAAAGGAGCTGCCCGTGCCGTCGTTAGATTTCAAACTGGAGCGTCGTAACTTTCTACTCTATTACGACAGCAACCGACAACTGTTTGAAAAAGCGAAAAATGCTTGCATCAGCATTATCGCTTCGTTGCTCAGACAGTCGAATATCGGCGAGGTGACCAAAATCGAAGGTCGGATTAAAGACAAAAACGAATGCATCAAAAAATTTCACCGCAAATATCAGAGTAAACTTGAAGCAGAAGAGCATCCCTACCGTATTCAGGATTACATCACCGACCTGATCGGCATCCGTATCATTTGTCTTTATGAAGACCAGATTGCCAAGACCTCAGAAGTTTTGCAGCAACATTTTCGGATTATTGATGTCACCGACAAAATTTCCGCGCTGGAGGGGACCGAGGATTCCTTCGGCTACAAAGGGCTGCACATGGATTTGGCTCTGAGTGACGATCTGGTGGCACAGGAGAAATATCAAGAGTTTGCTGAATTGCCTTACGAAGTACAGATCCGGTCTCTGATTCAGGATGCCTGGAGTGTCCTTGATCACAAGATCAAATACAAGAAGTCGATTCCCAACGATCTCCGTCGCCGGATCAATATTCTTTCCGCCCTGTTTGAACTGGCTGATCGCGAATTCAAGGAGATCCGCAATGCCACAGAGGAACTGTTGGAGCGGGAGACCGTGGAGCCGGTTGGAGATGAGACCGTAGGGGCAATTTTGAGCAGTGAAAAGGTCATCAACGCCTTCAATTTTCTGCGGGTGACAGGACATTTCTTCCGTGATTTTGAATTTCAGGACTACAAGGTCGATGGTTTCGTACAAGATATTCTCAAATTGAACAACCGCTTTGAAAAGGGGGATCTACACCAGAGCCTGGTGGAAAACTTAAAAACAGTTCGGGAGTACCAGGCCGAGTTCATTGCCGCCGACCCCGAGCACAATTTCAGCCCCTATACGGCCATCCGTCACTGTCTCTATCTCCAGGACCCTATCTCTTTTCAGCGGATTCTTTCCCGCAGTGCCCGCGAACGTTTCGAACTCTGGCTTAATGCTGAGGAATAACTCGATTGAATCAAGAGATGCCAAGGACCAGTGAATGGTCAGGTTATGGCTGAGGCTGCCAGCGATGACGACCAGACCTGTCACTGCCGATCCGATTTAATTTGGATGACTACAGGTAAATCATAACGAGATATCCTCTCTCACCCTCAGGAATGAGGGAAACTTAGGAATTCCTGAGGGGTATTTTCCATAGAATTTGAACGTAATGACCACACCAATAGCTGGTGGATTGTTGCGCTCATCATCACTGAAACCGCTCCCCAGCTTAAACTGTTGCCCATTTTTCAACTCAACCAGTAAAGATCCAAGCCGCCCCGCATTACGTCCTTTCCCAGGAAGATGTGCGATAACCGTCGCTTCATCATCCTGATAGCTTTTCACCTTGAGGATTTCGATACTGCGCCCTGCGCTATAGAGAGCATCCGGTTTGCGAACAATCAACCCTTCGCCACCAAGCTTTTCAATTCGCTGGAGTTCCTGCAGTAAATATTCACTGTCCGGAACGATGACTTGTGGAATAACAAAAGCATAAACCGAGGGATGGACAGCAAACCAGTTTTGCACAATCTCTATCCGTTGCGTAAATCCGCCGGAAGCGGCTGGAACATCAAAAATGGCAAATCTAAGCTGCAACCACCCTTCATCAGGCTGTTTACGCCTGACAATACCCGCGGTCTGTGCAAAGGTACCGCGACCACCCCAAAGTTCCCCTTCTAGCGGAAAATCTGGAAGCTCACGGATAAATTCCGGTGGTGGATTCAAGGGATGTCCATTCTTCGAGAAGAGTTGCTGACCGTCCCAGTAGCCACGAACCCCATCCAGCTTTTCACTCATCAGCCAACCACAAACATCAACCTGCTCCGAATAAACCTTAGGGAGCATCGGTTCCCTGGCCTGAGTCGGTACAACTGAAACCAGTCCACAGCACAACAATGCACATACCATTTTAACCGGGTTGAGATAGCGCAATTCAATCCTCCTCGGATTTTCCTGTAGAGATCAGCAGAGTCAACAAAATCGACAAACTCCTTGACCAATTAATTGAACACCACTATGGTATCAAACGTTCGTTTAAAATTAACAGGGAGATTATGATGGTTTTCCGCACTCTTATTGTTTGCTTACTCCTCTTCTCCAGTCCAGGACTCCTCTGTTCATCATCCCGGGCCGAAACTCTTGAACTTGAAGATGCAGTAAGAATTGCTCTCAGCAGTCATCAACGTATTCAACAAGCTCAAGAGCTCTATTCAGCCAGCTCTGCCATGGCCACAGCTGCTTACAGCGATCGCTTCCCCAGAGTCGATTTCAACTTCAGCTATGATCATCTCAGCGACGATCCAACCCAAACACTTAACGGCGTCCCGGTCACGGTCAATGATAGGGACATGGTACACTATGCGGTCAGTGTAAAACAGCCTCTGTTTACCGGGTTTGCCCTCAGTACCCGCCAAAAACTGGCCGAACTGGATGTTGATATGGCCGCATATGACCTACAACAGGCACGTCGTCAGTTGGCTCTGGATGTCCACATTTCAGCCCTGCAGTTGTTACAGATGAAAGCAACACAACGGGTAGCGTACCGACAACAGGAGCAGTTTAAAGATCATCTTGCAGATATTGAAGCGGCATATGACCAGGGGATGGTTGCGGGGAATGATCGCCTCAAAGCCGAAGTTGCCCTTGCGACAGCAGACCAGCAACTGCAGAAAATTACCAGCCAGGTGATTATGGCGCGAAGTCGACTTAACCTGTTAATTGGACGACCACAACAAAACCCACTGGAAATTATCGAACCACAGCTCGTCAAACAACCACAAAATAATCTTCAAGAACTCATGAACGTCGCCCTGCAACAACGTCCCGAAATACACTCGGCCAAGCTTGCGTTAACTTCTTCTGGTGAAAATATCCGTCTGGTCAACAGCCGAAATTATCCACAAGTTGCCTTGGTCGCCAGCTACTGGCGTGATGGAGATACTCTATCGACATCACACAATGCGTACAGCGATAAGGACAATGCATCTATCGGTATCCATCTTGATTGGAATTTGTTCTCCGGTGGCGCAGATCATGCCAGACTGGCTGCCAGCCAGCACCGAAAGCGGGCCCGACGACAGGCTTTAATTGAGCTGCATGATCTGGTTCGATTGCAAGTTGAAGAAGCATTTCAGCAATTTAAAGTTGCTTCTAAAAACCAGCAGACCGCAATCAAAGCGCAAGAGCAGGCACATGAAAACCATCGTTTATCGATCTTGCAGTTTCATGAAAATATTATTTCCACCAATGATCTTCTGGCTGCACGAACCCTCCTCACTCGTGCGGAAACTAACCTGCAAGCAGCCCATTACGGAATACTTCTGGCAAATGCACAACTCAGCTTTGCCCTGGGACAAGACCCTCTGCCAGATTCGGAGCAAAACTGATGGGACGGCACAATAACCGGGAGGAAATCCTGGCCGAATCAATTCAGCTATTTTCTGCCGCGGGTTATGCCGGAGTCAGCATGCGGGATATTGCGCGTGCCTGTCACCTCAATGTTGGCAGCCTTTACCATCACTTTAATGACAAACAACATCTTTACCTGTCTGCCCTTCAACATGCCTTTGCGGACCGCTCTATTATCCTTCAGGAGGTGTTAGAGAGTTCTGAACCGGCTCTGGATCGTTTGATGCGCCTGATTGATCTCCTTTGTCATCTTCTCAGCGAAGATCAAACTTTCAGTCGACTGGTTCAACGCGAATTGCTCGATGCTGATGAAGTTCGCCTGAAACACCTTGCCGAACAGATTTTTGGGAAATTTTCAGTGGCCTTGAATCACCTCTGTCAAGAACTTAACCCGCAGCTTGATCCGGTACTTCTGTCTAATTCAATTATGGGGATGGTTCTTTACCTGTTTCAATCTGCCCCGTTACGAAAAAACTTACTCGGATTTCAAATAGAACATGAACAACCTGAAGCTATCAGCCAGCACCTGCAACAACTTCTTTGCCAGGGGCTGAATCAACCATCGTCAACACGAGGTATTGCATGAGTAACCAGCCATCAGAAACGCCAACCTCCAGTAATCGCAAGATCGCAATAATTATCCTGATTCTGCTGATTGTTATCCTGGCCATTGGTCTGTTTCGTTTTATCCATCATCGACTCAACTATGCCCTGACCAATGCAGTTTTTGTCGCCAGTGACAGCTTAACAGAGGTTGGTTTTGAACGAGTTGGTGGGGTCATCATAGAGTTGCCGGTCAAAGGCGGAGACGCCATCAGAAAAGGTCAGTTACTGGCCAGAATTGACCCGAAACATTACCAGTTGACGGTTGATAAACTGACGGCAGAAACCCAGTTTTCCAGCGAAAAAATGGAAGCCCTCCAGTTAAAGCGGCAGCGGGTGGAGCAAGAGCTGATACTGCAGACTAAGCTGACAACTCAGGACATTGGTCGAATCAAAAAGGAGCAGCAAGCAGCTGAGGCTCGGGTGAATAGTTTACAGGTGCACATTACTCAGTTACAGCGAGATCAACAGCGGCTGACCAGACTCTTTGATCAGCAAGTGATCCCCCGGCAGAAGCTGGAGAAGCTGACAACACAGCTGGAATCAGCCCGGGCAGATCTGGTTGCATTGCAGCGGAACAAGCAAGCTTTTGACCCGGTCAAACATGCGGCACAAATACAGCGACAAATCTCCATCACCCGGCAACAGCAGTTACTGGAGCTCGATCGTGAAATAGCGGCATCCGGCTCTAAAATCAAACAGCTTCAAGCAGCACTGAATAATTCCCGGAGAGATCTGCACAACACTGAGCTGAAAAGTCCCCTGGATGGTCGCGTCGCAAAACGGTTTATTAATCAGGGGGGTAATATTGCCCCGGGACGACCGGTGTTAGCACTGGTTGATCCACGAGACCTCTATATCATTGCACTACTGGAAGAAAACAAGCTTAACGGTGTTGAACCGGGGAATGCAGTTCTGATCCATATTGATGCCTATACTGATCAGCAATGGGAAGGGGAGGTAGAACAGGTTCTACCTGCGTCAGCCGCCACATTTGCACTGGCACCGCGTGATATTTCTGCCGGTGAGTTTACTAAAGTGGCACAACGTATTCCGGTACGCATTCGCATCACCGAAGGACCGCTGGAAAAACTGCGAATCGGACTGGGTGGCGAGGTGGAAATACGTCGTCAGGATCATTAATGGAAACACCGGAAAAAACTCTCGCTGAATCCATTTCACCAGGTTACCGTGCTCTGCTGACACTGATTGTCATGACCGGTTCCTTTATGGCAATCCTGGACACCACGGTTGTGGACGTCGTCGTCCCAAAAATGATGGGACCTCTGGCGACCGACCTCTATGGTGTGCAATGGGTCATTACCGCCTACATGACTGCAGCAGCAGTCGCCCTATTATTGACCCACAGTATGGGGAGTGTCCTTGGGCTGAAACGTCTGTTTCTCATCGGTCTTGCGGTATTCACCGTAGCCAGCGCCTTCTGCGGATTGGCAGAATCTTTACCGCAGATGATCACAGCCCGGGTGATTCAAGGAATCGGTGAAGCATTTATTATGGCGAGTGCACAAACCATTCTGTTTCTTATCTACCCACCGGAAAAACGGGGCTTAGCTATGGGGATTTATGCCATGGGAGTCAGCTTTGCCCCCTCTCTGGGACCAACCGTTGGTGGCTGGATCACTGAACACCTTGATTGGCGCTGGGTTTTCTATATCAACCTGCCAACCGGGGCGATCAACCTGATTGCCGGGGCTTTCTTCTTACCGCGTCTGGCAGGAAAAGCGGCCAAACTCCAGTTTAATTTTCGTAGTTACCTGCTTCTGGGAGGTTTTACCGTCAGCTTGCTGATTCTTCTCTCAAAGGGGCAACAGCTGGGCTGGGGGCAATCAACCCTGATCGGGGTGCTTGGCTTTAGTGCGGCAATCTTATTCCTCCTCTACCTGCTCAGCGAAATATTCAGCAAACAACCATTGATCGATGTGCAGATCTTTCGTGACCGAGTTTACACCCTCTCTATGGGTTTTTATTTTTTTGTTCTGGGTCTCTCGATCTATCAAATTTTCTACCTGCTCCCCCTCTACTATGAAAACCTCAAACATTTGAGTACCTTTGATACCGGTCTGCATATGTTGGTATTTGCCGTCTTTATCGCTATTTGTTCACCCTTGGCAGGTATTCTGAGTGATCGTTTTGGCGCCCAGAAAATCCTTCTGCTTGGAACTCTCACTTATCTGATCACCAGTTTCTTCCTCCTCCCTTCGCTCAATTATTACACGCCGTCGGTCAGAGCCGCACTGCTGACAATCCCCCTGGGAATCAGTCTGGGATCGTTCTTTGCCCCCCTGTCTGCGCTGGCGCTGAAAAATCTTGGTCCCTACATGGCCCTCGGCGTCAGCCTGATGCATTATTTGCGCTTTGTTGGCGGGAGTCTGGGAACAGCCATCGCCACCAACACCCTGAAAAAAGCGACGTCCGTTCACTATGAAGGTATCTCAGTCATGCAGAATACCGCCCACCTGCATCAGCAACTGCCACAACTGGCCACCCGGATCGGGACAGATCCGGAGACAGCCGTCATTAAAGCCAAATTGATGCTCGGAAAAGTTCAACTATTACAGGCAACCAGCCACGCCTTTCAGGACACTTTCAAACACGGCTTTCTCTTTGCCGCCATCGGCTCTACATTTCTTCTGGCTATTTTTATTGTTTTACGTTACCAGAATAAACAAACTTTAAACCGTTCGATTTCATCGCCAAAATAAAAAATGGTCAAAAAAGAGATCACCCCACTCTATTCAGCTATCTACAATCTGGTCCGTCAGATTCCGGTCGGTCAGGTCACCACTTACGGTTGGGTAGCAAAAAAAATTGGCTGCACCGCACGTACCGTTGGTTTTGCTATGGCGGCCCTTCCGGCGGGCAACGATGTTCCCTGGCAACGGGTGATAAACAGCCAAGGCAAAGTCAGCCCACGTACTGATGGCGAGGGAAACATTCTGCAGCGTGATCTGTTGGAAGCTGAAGGGCTACCATTTGACCCAAAAGGGCGGATCGACATGGATAAGTATGGGTGGATTTTTTGAAACATTGGCAGTAGCTGAAAAGTGCTGGGAGGAATAATGAAAATCACCGTTCTGGTTGATAATAATACCCTGATTGACCGATATTTTTTTGCTGAACCGGGCCTTTCTCTCCTCATAGAGGATGATGAAACAACCGTTCTGTTTGATACCGGCTATTCAGATATCTTCCTGAAAAACGCGTTTAAAATGGGGAAAGATCTCACCACTCTTGATTATTTGGTTCTTTCCCACAACCATCTCGATCACACCTGGGGTCTTGAGCCACTGATCAAGTATTTCACTGAATTACAGATTGAACAGCGCCCTTTCAAACGCCCGACCCTGGTGGCTCATCCTGAAATTTTTGTCAGTGTAAACGCTGAGGGTCTGGGAGAGATAGGATGTCTGTTATCAGAGGAAAAGCTGGCCAAACATTTCCCGATCCAATTAAGCGCTCAACCAAAAGCTATCAGCTCTAAATTGACATTCCTCGGAGAGATTCCCCGCCGCAATGATTTTGAAAAGAATTTGACCTTTGGTCGAAAAGAGGGGGCGGCAGAAGATGATCAGGTAATTGATGACTCTGCCCTCGTCTACCATTCTCGCAACGGACTGATCATTATAACCGGATGTTCCCATGCCGGTATCTGCAATATTATTGAGTATGCCAAAGAGGTGTGTGGTGACCAGCGGATCGTTGATATTATCGGCGGGTTCCACCTGTTGAATCCCCCCGCACACCAGCTGGAAGGAACCCTCTCCTACCTGAAAGCACTTCAACCTGGTGCCGTACACGCCTGTCACTGCACCGATCTTGCTGCAAAAATTTCCCTCTCCCACGTCATCCCTCTCCAGGAGGTGGGGGTTGGACTGTCAATCGAGTATGATGGCTGAAAGTTTCCCGCAGAGGAAGCAAGAAACCTCTCCATAGCTTTTCATCATCTTTTTTGTTAATCTTCTTCCTCAAATATAGCGTCATCTCCTAAATACGAGGTCATAAAATGAAAACACAAGAAAAAATCCTATTGTACGGCTTCGCAATTTTCAGCGTCATAACCTCATTTTTATTCGTCTTTTACGCTGTCACCATCAATTTTGGCAGCGATGCTTCACAATGGCTGAAAACCTTTTCTT
>JAOZQF010000200.1 GCA_029932345.1 Desulfuromusa sp.
GGTAGAAATACGAATATTGCTATCATTAAAGCCGGATATTTTGGCTGCCATATTTTAATTCTCCGTGAGAAGTAAGGTTCAAGGTTTTGAATTTACCTTGATCCTGAATCCTTGAACCTTGTTCCTATTTTCTAACACACATGCTGAATCTGCAGTCTATCAGCGATTGCCCGGTCAGTTGAGATCAGAGCATCAGAACGACCAACGGGGAGAGACGAATTACCGATGGGAGCCATCAGTTTTTTGAATTCCTGATCCATAGCGAGGAAATAATTAACAATATTTTGAGCAACTCTCTCTGGATCGAGTCGATGTACCAGTGGTGGTTCCTGGGTGGTGATGCCAACGGGACAGAGACCGGTGTTACAGGCATTACAGCGTCCCATATCGTTGCCGACACAACCCGCCATCTGTAAAATCAATTTGCCACTGAAAACACCGTTGGCACCAAGGCAGATCATTTTGAAAGCATCAGCAGCAAGGTCTCCGGTTTTCCCCAGACCACCGGCAGCCCAGAGGGGGATCTGTCCCTGTCGTCCCTGACTGACTGCAGCCAGATAACAATCGCGAAGTTTGCTGGCGATCGGGTGACCGGTATGGTCAAGACTGACTTCGTGCGCCGCACCGGTACCACCATCAATGCCATCAAGGAAAAATCCACCGACAATATTGTAGGGGTCACGCACCAGGTTGTTAAAAACACTGACGCTGGTTGACGAGGCGGCCACTTTAATAGCGACGGGGACCCGGAATTTAAATGCCGCATTCATCGAGAGGAACATTTTCTGGACACTCTCTTCGATAGAATAGAGACCCTGATGGTTAGGCGGGCTGAGGAGGTCGGTTTTCGGCACCCCGCGAATTGCCTGGATATGCTCGGCGACTTTTCCTGCCTGTAGCAGACCGCCATCGCCGGGTTTGGCCCCCTGGCCGATCTTGATCAAAATTCCGGCAGGATCTTCAATCATATCGGGCATGCTGGTGGCGATCCGGTTCCAGCCAAAATGACCTGAAGCAATCTGTAGAATCGTATATTTGAGATATCTTGATCGTAACAGCCGTCGGGGAACTCCCCCTTCGCCTGAACTCATTCTGACTGGCAAGCCACACTCCTCATTCAAGTAGGCGGTTGCCATCGCCATCGCTTCCCACATCCGCCAGGAGAGGGCACCAATCGACATGTCACCGATAATAACCGGATAGATCCAGTTAACCGGTGGGGTGGCTTCGTTGCTGACCAGCTCATTATCCTGGTTGGGACTGAAGGGGAGTTTGCCCGGTGGTAGTATCCGGCCAAAAGGTGCCAACAGGTCAAAGGTATGGCGTTGTGCATCCAGACTCGGGTCGGTCATTTGTGAAATTCGGCCAACGCGAATACTGTCCAGCGTCCTGATCGAACCTTCGAGATTTTTACGCCCGCCGCGCTTAATCGAATCACCGCCAAGACAGCGGGTGATAATGGGGTGGCGGGTATCGGGGTTTCGCACCGGGTGAATCGCATCGTTGGGACAAACTTTTTCGCACATACCACAGCCACGACAGTAATCGCGGATTGAATCAACCTGACTGATAACTGGAACAGCTGAAAAACGTGATTGTGGATCGGGGAAGTCCCCTTCAGAAAAAACTGTCCGGCGCCGTTCAACCTTCATCTTGATGGCGCGGAAAGAGCAGGTAGCGACACATGACCCACACATGGTGCAACGACTGGCATCGTAAATAATCTTCCAGGGGAGGTCGTTGGCGGTGACATTGCTTACTTTTACTGTTTCCATCTCTGCACCTCCAGCTGGTCGTTAATCGCGACAGTTTCCCGTTCGTTCGGGTAAATATCAGTTTCCCAGTCACGATCAGGGAGAATTTCGTTAATGCCGCAGATTTCTGAAGAGATGGCCACCATCCGATTATCGTGCCCGATCACTACCGGTCGTAGTTTTTTGGCATCACAGCAGGTGAACAGGGTGTTGTCGGGGAGTATGCCGATAATTGTGTTGGGACCGTTAAGTTCCAGATGGGACAGAGATTGGCGTATTGCCAGTAATTGTTTTTTGTCTTCTCGCTCCTCAATCTGATTGAAGGGGAGTGGAGTAATGACGTGTTTGTAGTATTGCAGCGGCCAACCCAGCTGACGATGGATATAATGCAGGGCATAGAGAAAACACTGCGAATCTGACTCGAAACCAATATAGCCACGGTGAAGACCCTGCTGAAATTCCTTGTTCTTCAGGTAAAAAGTATTTTCGCCATTGGCGAGAATCGTGTAGCCCTGTAAATGGAATGGATGGGCCGCGTAGCGGACGATATCGTAGTTGGTATTCTGCCGACACTGGGCAGTGATCACTTTGGCGGTGAACCGGTCGTCAATTTCCCAAAGGTTGAAGTAGGTGCCAATATCGTGCGGATCACCAATCTCTTTCAGGGTGATCACATCGGGCCAGAATGAGTAGACAAAACCTTCCTCGTTATCTTCCAGTGCTTCACGCAGCTGTAAACGCGTATCAAGAAGCAGTTCCTGCTTCTTTTTCCTGCCCAGGTTTTCATAGGCGTATGGATAGTTGAAAGTCTCAAAAACATAATGGGGCATAGCGCTGATGTCGAGTCCCGGCCAGTCATTCACCTGCGGTGACCACTGGATAATCCGTCGGAAGCCAACCTCGTGGAGAATGTTTTCAGCGATTTTTATGCCGTCGTCGGTACATGCCATTGATAGTGTTGGTAGATGCTTGTAGGGCTCAAAAATCCCCCCAAGATTCTGCATCACCATGGCAAACCCAGAGTTGTCGTGCCCTTCCTGCTGTGATTGCATCAATTTTAGAGCGATACTGGGGTGGATATAGTCGAGACTTTTTATTGCGCCAATGCGACACATAAGGTCACTCCTTGTCATCGAAGGGATTTTTGAAAGTTGGTCAAGTTGTTGTGGCTATGTTGCGTTTAGAATAGATAACGCAGTTTTTATGCCAAACTCATGAAAAATATAGTTGATGATATTAGCTATTAAGTTCAGAGGGTTAGGGCGAGATGTGATTCATGTCAGGGTAGTTGGAGTGACATAATTTTTATTATTGAGTTCTATTTTACTCAAATAGAGTACGGAGTATTTGTCCCTCCCAACAACAATATGGGAGGGACAAACGGGTTAAAAAGTTAAAGGGGGGTGATCCAGCCGTGATTATCGGCTAGCCTGCCATACTGGATA
>JAOZQF010000201.1 GCA_029932345.1 Desulfuromusa sp.
TAAACCGCAAGTGTCCCAATTAAATCATTGATATCAGCAATTCCCTCTTCCCGACAAAACTCTTCCAGCCCGGCAATGATTGTTGTCATGGCGTTCGGATCAACAAAATTAGCGGTTCCAACCTGCACCGCCTTGGCACCAACGATCAAAAACTCAAGAGCATCCATAGCGCGGGAGATGCCGCCAATACCAATGACCGGAATCTGCACCGCCTGCACAACCTGATGCACCAGTCGCACCGCAATAGGTCTGATCGCGGGGCCGGACAAACCACCGATAGTATTTGCCAGTCGCGGTTTCCGGGTCTTAACATCAACAGCCATCCCGGTCAGCGTATTAATTAAACTCAGGACATCCGCTCCGGCATCTTCAGCGGCTCGGGCCAGTATCTGAATATCGGTCACATTCGGCGTCAATTTAACAATCAAGGGCTTGTTGGTCCGTTTTCGGACTAAAGAGATCACCGAAAAAGCGGCTTCAGGATCGGTACCAAAAATGATTCCGCCGTGCTTAACATTGGGACAGGAGATGTTCATTTCCAGAGCGGCGACACCTGGAACATCGTTTAAACGGGCAGCAACTTCACCGTATTCTTCCTGGGTATTACCAAAAAAATTGACAATGACAGGAGTATCGAATTGCTGAAGAAACGGCAATTTGTCATGAATAAAAGCATCGACACCAACGTTCTGTAAACCTATGGCATTGAGCATACCACTGACAGTTTCGCAGGTACGGGGGGTATTATTACCCGCTTTCGGGTTAAGAGACAGCCCTTTGGTAACAACCGCTCCCAGCTGATTCAAATCAACATAGGGGGCATATTCTTGACCGTAACCAAAGGTTCCAGATGCCGGCATCACTGGATTTTTTAATTTTATTCCCGCTATTTCTACAGCCAACTCTGGTTGCTGATCCAGCCCTTTAGAATCAATCATTTGCCGCCTCCATTTTTCACCATCTTGATCTCAGAATGAGTCCAATCAAGTTTCTCAGCCGCAAAAACCGGGCCGCTGGTGCAAGTGCAAAGATAGTGCGGTTCACTCTCGCTATGTCCCTCACCTTTTACAACACAACTGAGGCAGGCCCCGACCCCGCAAGCCATCAAGGCCTCGAGTGAAACCTGTAAGGGAACTTCGTACCTCAAACAAATTTTTTGTACTGCTTCTATCATCGGCATCGGCCCGCAGGCAAAAACTGACGCATCTGGATATTTGTCGAGCTTTCTTTCCAGAACCCGCGTTACCAACCCCTCCTCACCCAGACTTCCATCTTCCGTTGAAACATAAGTTTCAACTCCCAGACGCTCAAACTCTGTCACTGTGATGATATCATCACGGGTACGACCACCCATCAGCAGCCGGACTCGAGAGGTTTGAACCAACTGCTCCGCTAAGGAGTAGAGTGGCACAAGACCGATCCCCCCACCGACCAGAATCTTTTCTCCGGCCGCATCACCACAATCGAACCCGGTCCCTAAAGGTCCCAGCAATTCAACCGGATCGCCCTGGTGCAAACCCTGCATGATTTCCGTGCCGCTCCCCACAACTTTATAGATAATCTCAATGAACTCTTTTGCCGCCATATTGTCACAATCTGCCGGCATGAATCCGACCCGAAAGATTCCGAATGGACGTCGCAACAAAGGGGGTAAAGATCGCTGCACCCGAAACATGACAAACTGCCCCGGGTGAGAGGCGTTACTATAGCCGGGAGCTAAAATTTTCATCCGAAAATAGCCAGGCGATATTTCCTGATTTGACAGGACAATCGTCTTAAGATTTTTCATTAATTCTGCTCCTGAGATTTCTGCTGATTAAATATTTTAACCATAACAATGGCATCTTCACCATCTCGGTAGTATCCTTTACGAACTCCACTCTGATTAAATCCAGAACGGCGATAGAGGGCAATCGCAGACTGATTTGCAGCTCGCACTTCGAGCCAGGCAGAGGACAATTTATCTACCGGGCAACGGTTAAAAGCCTGCGTCATTAACTCTGCGGCAATCCCCTTACGGCGAAATTCTGCTGCCGTGGCCAGATTTAGAATCTCCATTTCACCGGCGACCAGCCAATAACAAATATAGCCAACAATCCGGTTTTCAATTTCACCAACCAGGAGAGTTGCAACTGGATTTTCCAACTCCTGAACAAACTGTTGAAACGACCATGGCAGGGGGTAACACTCCTCCTCAATCCGCAGGATAGCATCCAAATCGGTTTCAGCAACCACCCTGATGGTACAGCTTTCCAAACCTGTCTCCTTAAATTCAGGGAAGTTGTCTACACTCAAATTAAAATTATCTGCCAGAATAGGTTTTATACCACTCAACAAACCGTGCCACACCATCTTCAATCGAGGTGGCTGGTTTAAACCCGACATCGTCAATCAACGCTTCAACATCAGCGTAGGTTTCCGGAACATCACCGGGCTGGAGAGGCATCATCTGTTTTTCTGCCGTTTTACCGAGAGCCTTTTCCAGAACCTCAATCAGATACATCAGTTCCACCGGATTATTATTGCCAATGTTATAGAGACGGTAAGGGGCCGCGCTGGTTCCCGGATCGGGCTGTGCTCCTGACCATTCTGGATTGGGGGCAGCAGTATGATCAAGAGTTCTTACAACACCTTCAACAATATCATCTATGTAGGTGAAATCTCGCTTCATTTTGCCGTAGTTAAACACCTGAATCGGTTCGTCAGCCAAAATCGCCTTGGCAAATAAAAACATCGCCATATCGGGACGCCCCCAGGGACCATAGACGGTAAAAAACCGTAAACCTGTCGTCGGCAGGTTATAGAGATGGCTGTAGGTATGAGCCATCAGTTCATTGGATTTTTTACTCGCCGCATAGAGAGACAATGGGTGGTCAATATTGTCATGGACAGAAAACGGCATCGCGGTATTTGCGCCGTAAACCGATGAAGAAGAGGCATAGACAAGGTGCTTGACACCATTATGCCGACACCCTTCGAGGATATTAACAAAACCCTGAATATTGCTGTCGATATAGGCGTGAGGATTGGTCAGTGAATAGCGCACCCCCGCCTGAGCCGCCAGGTTGACAACTTTTTCAAACTTCTCAGTTTTAAATAACCCGGCAATCCCCTCACGATCAGCCAGGTCAAGTTTAACAAAACGAAAATTATCCTGACTTTCCAATCGAGCCAAACG
>JAOZQF010000003.1 GCA_029932345.1 Desulfuromusa sp.
GCAGAATAAATAAAGAATCACTAACACTATAACAGGAGATTCTCTTTAATCAACACAGGGATCGACAATAAAATGCCACTGTTCACAATCTACTTATCCACACACGGTGATTATCAATAAATCAAGTCAAGAATTCTTGCAGTTGTAATGACAATAACGTAATCTTGAATCTGGCTCTCTCAAACTTAAATTGGGAAAAATCGATGCCTGTAATCCCTTACAAATCTAAAGATATTCTGGAACCAGCTGAGCTGGTCGCAGCTATCCGTGCCCGACGGGGTGGAACTTTATTGAACCTGGATCGAATGCTGCTACACAGTCCCCCCTTTGCAACGGGATGGAATAACTTTCTCAGCACAGTTAGAAAAGATTTGGCTATTCCCGCTAAATTGCGTGAACTGGCCATCTGCGTGGTTGCAATACTCAACGGAGCCGAATACGAATTTATTCAACACGCTCCCGAATTCTTAAAAGCCGGTGGAACTGAAGATCAGCTACGTGCACTCCAACAGATTGATCACCCAGATCTAAACAGTTCACTATTTAACCCACAAGAGAAGGCCATCATTCAACTCAGTGTGGAAATGACCCGCACGGTACAAGTCAATGAGACAACCATGACTGCAGTTAAAAATGTTCTACAAAATGAGCAGCATCTGGTCGAAATAATCGCTGTGATTTCCACCTATAACATGGTTTCACGCTATCTGGTCGCGCTGGGGATTGAACCGGAATAACCGCAGAACAAGGAGCAAGAAGTGGACAATACTTACGACACCCATCATATAATCATTGGCTACATTTTATGGTTATTTGGTTTTACCGGGTCGCATCGATTTTATTATGGAAAACCGCTGTCAGGAACCATCTATTTTTTGACCATGGGTCTGCTGGGGATCGGTTGGCTTATTGACCTGTTTCTGATCCCCGCGATGGATCGTCAGGCCAACCTACGCTTTGTCCCCGGCAACTTCGACTACACAGTCGCCTGGATTCTACTAACTTTTCTCGGTCTATTCGGCATACATCGTCTCTATCTGGGCAAATGGATCAGTGGAATTATCTACTTTCTAACTTTGGGAATTTTTGGTTTAGGCTACCTGTACGATTTCTGGACAATAAATGATCAGGTATCAGAAATTAACGGTGGTTTTTGAATTAAACTGTGAAAAGCAAACAATCGACAACTTCAGTTCTCTACAATCCCTTAATCAACAATTTGCTGGAGATTGATATGTTCCAGAAAAAATCGATAGATGGATACAAACCAGCAATTGACAAGATTGAGATGAAGACTCTCGTTCATGGTGACAAAACCCTGCTGGTTGAATTCCAAATGAAAAAAGGGGCGCTCCTCCCCCGCCATAGTCATCCCCATGAACAAACCGGCTATCTGGTATCTGGCAACATGGAGTTGACTATCGGTGCTGAGACCTTCAGCGTCAAACCGGGTGACAGCTGGTGTATCGCTGGGGATATTAAACACAATGCAGTGATTTTGGAAGATACGGTGGCAGTTGAAGTGTTTTCCCCGGTAAGAGAAGATTATCTCCCTTAGGAGGCTATCCGAGAATGGCAAAAATTTACAGCTACCGTTTTATAATTCCAACTGAAGTGAATGATGAAAACGGTCACGTCAATAACGTCGCCTATGTCCAATGGATGCAAGATGTTGCCACCATGCACTCAGACGCTCAGGGTTGTACCCGTGAGCTCTACCAGCGCCTTGGCAGTAGCTGGATAGCTAGCTCACATCAGATTGAATACCTCAGACCAGCTTTTGCCGGTGATGAAATTGAAATACAAACCTGGGTCTGCAACCTGAAACGGGCCAGTTCAGTGCGCCGCTACCGGTTTCTGAATGCAGAGAAGCAGACGGTATTGGCCCGGGCTGAAACCGACTGGGTTTATGTCAATGCGGAGACCGGACGGCCACGTAAAATTGATCCGGAAGTCAGCGAATCATTTATTCTCGTCCCTCTGGAGGAAGAACCTTGACCCTGTTATCAACCTTGAGCTTTGCCCTTGCGATGCTGATTCTGGCTGCCAGCCCCGGCCCGGGAGTTTTTGCCACAATAGCCCGTTCCCTCTCCTGTGGCTTTCGTCCAGCACTGGCCGTTGTTGCCGGAATTATCCTGGGAGATATTATTTTTCTGTTATTTGCAATCTTCGGGCTGGCCATTCTGGCTCAAACACTGGGGAATTTCTTTATCATCATAAAAATACTCGGTGGTGGTTACCTGATCTGGCAAGGGATAAAGATTTTTTTCAGCAATACCAGTCTGACTGATGCTGAGACAAAAGTGACATCATCAAAATCGGGGAATTTTCTCAGCGGACTGTTCATCACCCTGGGAAACCCGAAAGTCATCCTTTTCTATTGTGGTTTTCTCCCCACCTTTGTCTCCCTGTCAGAACTGACTCTAGCGGATATTTTCATCATCATAGCTGTTATAGCCACAGTATTGGCCGCAGTTCTTGGCACTTATGCCTGGCTGGCAAGTTCTGCGCGGCAATTCCTGAAAACCCCACGGCAGATGCAACGACTCAATCGGACTGCGGGTGGAGTTATGGTGACAGCAGGAGTCGTTATCGCCAGCCGCTCGTAGAGGAGATAAATACCGATGGATAAAGTAAATATTGAAGATAAGTTTTCCCAGTTTGACGAGCATTGGCAACCCAAAATTGTCGGCGAACTGAATGGTCAGTACGTTAAATTGGCTAAACTGAAAGGAGAATTTGTCTGGCATCAGCATGAAACGGAAGATGAGATGTTTATGGTCATCAAAGGGCAACTGCTGATCAAATTACGGGATCGCGATGTCATCCTGAATCCGGGTGAATTTTTTATCATCCCACGCGGAGTTGAGCATATTCCGATTGCAGAGGAAGAGGTGCAGGTGATGCTCTTCGAGCCAAAATCGGTTATCAATACTGGAGATGTTCAGGATGAACGGACTTTGGATACTTCAGAATTTCTATAAGTCCTGACAATTAACTCCGCTATCAAGTGAAAAGAAAAAGGCAGGGTCTATCCCCTGCCTCAGTTCCTCAATTCATTCCAACTATCTGATTTAAATGTTTTATTTCACCTTAATCTCAATTGCCTTAGGTTTTTTAACTTCGGTTTTAGGTATCGTCAAAATCAATAAACCATCCTTAAAACCCGCATCAATTTTTTCTTCGTCAACATTTTCCGGCAACGAGAAACTACGGCTGAAACTGCCATAGAAACGTTCAATACGATGAAATTTTTTCCCTTTTTCCTCTTTTTCCTGATGGTTTTCACCACTGATGTTCAGGACATGATCCTCCAAGCTGATTTTAACATCCTCGCGCTTAATTCCAGGCACCTCAACCTTGACGCTGAAGCTGTCATCCGTCTCACTGATATCGGCTCGAGGTGCCCAATCTGCACCTTTTACGTTCAAATCTCGCCCACCGCGAAACGGCCAGTCCAGCGACTTTGAATAAGGATCCAACATCCCTTCCATCTCTCTGAAAGGGTCCCATCTTGCCAGTTTCATAGTTTTCCTCCTCTGTTTAATTACGGGGTAGCCAGCTTCTGACGAATCGCCCCGGTTCAATCCATCAGAACAGATTAACAAGAAACACCTTCTGATTTAATGATATCGCTTTCTTTCTACTTTTCAAGCATTTGCACAAAACTATCGATACGAATACTCTATAAAATAATCTCTTATCCATAAATATTTCTTCTGGTTTTTCTTCAATTATCTGTTTGTGCTAAAATGTCAAAAATCAATAATGTCCAGACTTCATATTTTTTTTACAGGAGGCAGTTGATGACCCTTTTATTCTCACCATTGAAACTTCGTGGCCTAACTATTCCCAATCGGATTTTTGTTTCACCGATGTGTCAGTATTCCAGCCCGGATGGTAAACCCAATAACTGGCATTTTGTCCACTATGGCAGTCGCGCTGTCGGCGGTGCCGGCATGGTGATAACTGAAGCAATGGCAATCACCCCGGATGGGAGGATCAGTCCAGATGATCTTGGTATCTGGAGCAGTGAACATGCAGAGGCCTATATTCCGCTGGTGGAATTTATCAAGGCACAAGGTGCAACTGCCGGAATCCAGCTTGCCCACGCAGGCCGTAAAGCAGCGACAGAAGCTCCCTGGTTGGGAGGGAAGCCATTGGACCTGGATAATCGAGGTTGGCAACCACTCGCTCCCAGCCCAATCCCCTTTGCACCGGGACATCAAACTCCCATAGAAGCGACCGCAGATGATCTGGATAAAATCATCCGGCAGTTTACCGAAGCAACCCGACATTCTCTGATGGCTGGTTTTCAAGTTGTCGAACTCCATGCTGCCCACGGCTATCTGCTCCATCAATTTCTTTCGCCATTAACCAATCAACGCAGTGATGAGTTTGGGGGATCTCTGGAAAACCGGATGCGCTTCCCGTTGCAAGTTGCCAAAGCCGTACGCAAAACCTGGCCGGAAAACTTGCCGATGTTCGTCCGCATCTCTGCGACAGATTGGGTTGAGGGAGGTTGGGATCTGGAACAATCGATAGAATTCTGCCGGCAACTTAAAGATCTGGGTGTCGATCTGATCGATTGTTCATCGGGAGGGCTGGTAGCGGATGCGGTTATCCCGGTTAAACCGGGATTTCAGGTTCCATTTGCAACTGAAATCAAAAACAAACTCAACATTGCAACGGGAGCAGTCGGCTTGATCACCGACCCGGCACAAGCTGAACAAATCGTCGCAACAGAACAGGCAGATGCCGTATTACTGGGGCGAAAACTGCTCAGCGATCCATACTGGCCACTGCATGCTGCACAAACCCTCGGAGCGAGCCAACTCTGGCCAGTGCAATATGAGCGAGCCAGAAGCTGATAATTATGATTTCTGGTTATCCAGTTCTCTCAACCAACGCAGAAAACGGAGAGAGAGACGGTGCTCCTCCTCGTAGGGGAGCGAAGTAGATAACCAGCTTATTAATTACTGAGGATGTTTTTCTGATTGAATCAATAAAGTTTTGAGTTGTTCGATCTTATCTGTCAATTCCTGGTTTAGCTTGCCCAGCTGTTCTGTTTTGACTGTTAATTGCTTATTCAGTTCAATCAGGTGCTCCAGATCAAGAGAGTGTTGTTGCTCTGATTTAAGCAACTGGTCATTCTGCTCTTTTCTCTGTTCAATCTCTTGTGAGTAGAGAATGATCGTTTCAGCTCGGGAAGCCCAAATACTCTCTGGAAAATCGGCGACAAGTTTCTGAAAAGCATCGATCTGATGGCTCTCCTGAAACTCATCAAAAGCCTGGCAGAACTCCTGCCGATCCGGCAATACCACCGGCTGTGGTTGTGGCTCAAAAACTGCACAACCGGTCAAAAGAAGGGGGACAAGAAAAAAAGCAAGCAGCTTCATAACTCTTTTTTCCCTTCCAGCATATAATTACTCCCTTCCTGAATTTTCAAATACTCCTTAACCCTCGCACAGTCCTGACTGATCGCCAAGCGTGAAGGGTAATCGTAGCGATCTGATGCAATTACGGCGATCGATATGGTCATTAATGAAAAGGTACGGACAACCCCATAACGGTCTTCACCGATAAAAGAGCCGGCGGCTCGATCTTCAGCATTATAAAAGGATGGCACCAACTCAGTAAATCCAGCAATAATTTTCTGCGCCAGGAATTCTCCTGAATCGAGACTGCTCAACACAACATAATCATCACCACCAATATGTCCAACCAGATCCTGTGAACACCCGTACTCCCCGACAACCTGCTTAAGGAGCTCTCCAACCCTTGTCAGGACATCACTGCCCGCCTTGTACCCGTAACGATCGCCATAAACTTTGAAGTTATCCAGATCAATATAGAGATGAGAAAATGGCTCTTTTTTACTAATTCGCGTTTCAATTTCACGTTCAATTGCGAGATTCCCTGGTAATAGAGTGAGGGGATTGGTGTCCAGATGCAACTGTTCCAGCTCACTTAGCTTTTCTCCCATCCGCGCGAAATCATTAGCTAATTGTGCAAATTCGTCATTTCCAGAGATTTCAGGGTAATGATCGAATCGTCCCGCAGATATTCTTTGTGTTGCTTTCTTGAGTTCTTTAACCGAACGGTGGATACTTAGAATAACGGCTATTGAAACCGGAGCCGAAAGACAAATACCGAGCAAACTTAAAAAAGCCGTCATTTGAAAAGTATCGTTGGTATGTTGCGACAACCTGGCGAGTCCAGTATTGATTTTCTGTTGTTGCTGTTGTCTGAATTCTGCCAGATAATTTAACAAATGCCCGCGGAGAGGAACGGTCTTTTCATTGGACAACTGCTGCGCCTGAGACCAGTCGTCCCAGAACAAAAATTCAGTAAGCTGGTTATCTGCCTGCCGGTAGCTTTCAACTAATTTTGTTAATTTTCTCAGCTGATCCGAAACAGGCAGACGGTTTAAAGTTAAAGTATAGCGAATAAATTCATTGTTCCGGTTATGTCTTAATTCAGTCAGTGCCGGATCGCGAAGTATGAGTAGTTGCTTTTCAATATTTTCTTGAGCCAGAAGATTCTGTTGCAGATCACGCACCAATTCAAAAGTACGAAAGTCAACATTAACTAAATTTTCAGTATCACTGGTTTGCTGATGTAATCGAGAGAGGGCAAAACCAATCGCAAAAAGACTAAAAATCACAACCACCAGATAACCGATAATCACTTTTTTAGTTATGGTTGAAAATAATTTAAACATCCAACAATCAGCTCCATATATAAGAAGTCACTAAAGAATACTATAAACCTTCCGCACATGCAAAGTTACAGAAATATTCTCAACTCCAAAAAAAAGCGCCCCTAAAGGGCGCCAAAGAAAACCGGGGAAAAACCATCTATATCCCCAAGTAGGCCTTTCTAACATCATCATTGGCCAACAGATTATCAGCAGAATCAACCAGAGAAATACGGCCATTCTCCATAACATAACCCCGATCAGCCAGTTTTAATGCTTGATTGGCATTTTGCTCTACCAGGAAGATTGTTGTATTACTCTCCTTGTTAATCTGACGAATAATCTCGAAAATCTGTTTAATAATCAACGGTGCCAAACCCAGAGAAGGTTCGTCAAGGAGTAAGACCCGAGGACGTGCCATCAGTGCGCGAGAAATTGCCAGCATCTGCTGCTCACCCCCCGACAGAGTTCCACCAAGCTGGGTTCGACGTTTTTCAAGGATTGGAAACAGCGTCATAACATAGTTCATATCCTGCTGAATCAGGCGCTTATTCTTACGTAAAAAAGCACCCATTTCCAAGTTTTCCTGGACTGTCAAATCAGGAAATATACGCCGCCCCTCTGGGACCTGAACAATCCCTCTTTCAACAATTTTCTCGGCACCCAACCCTTTTATAGAATCACCATCCAGAAGGATATCACCGTGACGTGGTGGAGTAATCCCGCATATCGACATTAAGGTCGTCGTTTTACCTGCCCCATTGGCACCGATAAGAGCAACAATCTCACCCTCTGCAATCTCAATAGAGACATCTTTTAGAGCTTGGATATTACCGTAATAGGTCTGAATATTTTGGATCTTAAGCATAATAGTCTCGTTATTTTTATAAGGTTTCAGGAATCAGGTTCAAGGCTTAAACCTGAATCCTTGAACCTGATTCCTTCTATTCCGTTTCCTCGCCCAGATAGGCCTCAACAACCTTCGGGTTGTCTTTGATCTCTTCGGGGCTCCCTTCAGCAATTTTCTTACCATATTCCATAACATAAATAGGATCGGAGATATTCATAACCAATTTCATATCATGTTCAATCAACAGGATCGCAATCTGTTCCTCCGCACTGATCTTACAGATCAGTTGTTCCAGATCAGACGTTTCTTGTGGATTCATCCCCGCAGCCGGCTCATCCAACAACAACAGAAAGGGATCAGTTGCCATTGCCCGGGCAATTTCCAGACGTCGCTGTGCTCCATAGGGGAGATTTTTTGAAAATTCATTGGCAAAATCAGCAAGACCAACTTTTTCGAGGAGATGATAACTCGACTCAACAATCTGCTGTTCTTCATCACGAACTGACTTACTGCGGATGATCGCTTTAAAGATTCCCGAATTGGTCCGACAGTGCCGTCCAATCATGACATTTTCCAGAACCGTCATGTCGGGAAACAGGCGAATATTTTGAAAGGTCCGCGCCAAACCCATTTCTGTGACTTTGTTCGGTTTCAGCCCGTTCAAACGACGCGTCTTCAAACCTTTAGGGTGGAGCAGGATATCACCCTTGCTTGGGTTGTAAATACCGGTGATACAGTTGAAAAATGTAGTTTTCCCAGCACCATTTGGACCGATCAATGCGGCGATATCACCTTCATAGACTTCCAAAGTGACACTGTCGACAGCCCGAAGACCACCAAAATCCATCGTCAGCCCTTTGACTTCAAGTAGCTTATGTTTATTCTCAGCCATTATTGATTTTTTCCTTCGAACCTTTATATTTGTACGTCTGCCGGAGATTACTGATAATCCCCTGGGGACGGAAAATCATCATCAGCACCATCGCTGCCCCAAATGCCAACATTCGATATTCAGAGAACGCGCGCATATACTCGGGGAGTAATATCAGTAAAAACGCGCCGAGAATAACCCCGAGAATAGAACCCATACCGCCCAGAACGACAATAGACAAAATGATCGCCGACTCCATAAAGGTAAAGCTGGCGGGATTGATAAATGTTGTTTTAGAAGCAAACAGAACCCCGACCATACCGGCCCAAAACGCACCGAGTGCGTAAGCGGAGAGCTTGGTTCGAGCGATATCGATACCCATAGCAACGCAAGCAATCTCATCTTCACGCATGGCAATCCAGGCACGACCAATCCGGCTGTTTCTTAGACGGGTCGTCACCAGAATAGTAAAAATAACCATCGCAATCATAATGTAATAGATATAAATAGTGGAATCTGCCAGGCTTAAATCCATGCCAAAAAAACTAGGCTTATCAATATTGGCAATCCCACTCGGACCAAAAGACAAAGCATCCCAGTTTTCCATGACAACCTTGAAGATCATCCCGAAACCGAGAGTGACAATCGCCAGATAATCACCACGCAACCGGAGAATTGGGAAACCAAGGATAACACCGAAGAGACAACCAAGGATTCCACCAATCGGCAGCGTAATCCAGAAACCAAGATCGAAGTGATGGTTGAGCAACGCATAGGTATAAGCACCGACGCCAAAGAAAGCCACAAATCCCAGATCCAGCAATCCGGCCAGGCCGACAGTGATGTTTAATCCGAGCCCGAGGACGACATAAATCAAAGCCGAAATCATAATGGTGCTCTGATAGGTATCAAAAACCAACGGAAAAACCAGTGCGGCGAGTAAAATCACCCCCATCGCTTTGTAGCGAAAGGACATATCCTCAAGCAACAGTTGTGTTTTACTGCGGGTTTCCCCACCTTCATCAGCAACTTGCTTTCTTACCTGCTGTCGCGCCAGCATGTAACGCCAGAGATACGACAAGACAAAAGCGCCAATCGCCACCCAGAGCATATTCATCCAGCGCCAGACAACCACCTGATCCATGGTATTGACACGCACAGCCAGCAACGGAAAGGTCAGAAAGACAAACCAGAGTGATACCAAAATTGATTGTTTAAAATTTTTCAGCATACCCGTCACCTTTAAACCTTTTGTTTATGGGACTTGCCGAGGATTCCGGCAGGCCGCAGGATCAGGATAAGAACCAGCAGACCAAAGGTAAAAACATCCTCATAGTCACTGGAAATATAACCGGCAGCAAAGCTTTCTGCCCAACCGAGAACCAGTCCTCCGAGCACCGCCCCCGGAATGGAACCGATACCACCCAGCACCGCAGCAGTAAAAGCCTTTACCCCGGCCAGGAAACCAATATAAAAATTGACCTGACCAATGTATGAAGCGACCAGAACACCGCCAATTGCAGCCAGAGCTGAGCCAATTATAAACGTCAGTGAAATAATCCGATCTACATTAACCCCAACCAGACGCGCCATATTCATATCCTGCTGGGTCGCACGCATCGCCTTTCCAACTCTGGTTTTCTTGATCAACAGGGTCAGAAGAATCATCGTCACAACAGTTGTTATCAGGATGACCAGCTCCGGAGAACCAATAATATGAGCAACCGGCTCCATGAAATCAAAATCAGGGATCAACCGGGGAAAGGGTAGAAAATCAGGAGTTTGCGCCAACAACACATAATTCTGCAGAAATATTGACATTCCGATAGCACTGATTAACGGTGATAGGCGTGGGGCACCACGCAACGGACGATAGGCAACTTTCTCTAAAGTATAGCCATAGGCGCAAGAATAGATGATGGCAATAACACCGGCCAGGATCAGGATTGAGACCCCGCTTAAACCGTAGATAGTACAGACCCCGGCAACAATCAGCGCAACAAACGCACCGATCATGTAGATCTCCCCGTGGGCAAAGTTGATCAACTGAATGATGCCATAAACCATGGTGTAACCCAAAGCAATCAAGGCATAGATACTCCCCCGCGTTAATCCACCAAAGAAGAGTTGAAGAAAATATTCCATAATTAATGACCAACCGTTGGGGGGAAAATTTAAAATTTTCCAGTTTTAAGACAATTTCAGGGGACTGGTAAAAATACCAGCCCCCTGAAAGGGCTTCATCAGCAGCGCAAAAAGATCAGAGTAAACGCTGTCTGTTCATCAATGATGCCTACTTAAGTTCGGTAAATGCGCCGTTCTCAACTTTGTAAACTGAGAAACCAACACCTTCAGCATCACCTTTACTGTCAAACTTGATCTTACCGACTGGAGTCTCAACGTACTCAGTGCGCAGAACTTTTGTCACTGCATCATAATCGGTGGAACCGGCTTTTTCGATCGCATTCAACAACGCCAGAGCAGCGGAATAACCTTCCTGATAAAATGCACCCGGCTCAGCACCGTACTCAGCTTTAAACTCAGCGGTTGCAGCAGCATTGAGAGGAATACTGGAAAGATCTTGAGGACCTGTGACATAGGCACCGTTTGCAGCATCACCAGCAACCTTAAGGAAACTGTCATCCTTTACGCCATCATCAGAGATAAAAATGGTCTTAAGCCGCTTACGCTGCATTTGTGAAACTAATTTGGAAGCCTCAGGATGATAACCACCAAAAATCAAAGCTTCAGCCTTATATCTACCGAGTTTCGCAACAATGGAGCTGTAATCCATGGCACCCGGGGTAATCCCTTCGTACAGAACCACTTCCACTTTACCAGACTCATCCAGATATTTTTTGGCAAATTCGGCAAAACCTTTACCGTAGTCACCTTTGTCATGCAGGACAGCAACTTTTTTCACGCCAAGCTTATTGATGGCAAAATCAACAGCCATTTTTGCCTGCATGTCATCAGAAGCGATAGTACGGAAAAAGTTAGGATAATCACCACTTTGAGTCAAAGGTGGATTGGTCGCCGAAGGTGACATGACTGGGATTTTGGCATCTTTATAGATACCAAGAGCAGCCTTGGTAGCACCGGAACAGATATGGCCAAGAACGACATCGGCACCATCAGTCACCAACTTGGTTGCTGTGTTGGTGGCAATCTCTGGTTTACATTGATCATCTTGAATCAACAGCTCAACTTGCTTACCAAGAACACCGCCATTGGCATTGATCTTCTTGACAACCAGCTGTGCAGCCTTCATAGCAGGGATACCATAGGGAGCCAGGTCACCACTGTGGGGACCAGCAACACCAAGCTTAATCGTATCTGCAGCAAATCCAGTTGCTGCTATGCTCAAAAAGAGAGCGAAGGTTGAAATCAAAACGGTCATTTTTTTCATGTGTGCCTCCTGAAAATTAAAGTTGGGAAAAATACCGATAGATTTATCGAATAAATATGTATAATTCAAAGCACCGAAGTGGTCAAGAATAATTCTCACATATAAGAGAAACTGGTTAAAATATTCCCTATTTTAATTGTTTTCAGCCTTTTCTGGCTAAAATTCATCCCCCATATATCATCGTTATTAACCAAATTTCCGTTTTATTTCATCAGAAATTGACGTTTCATTTCATCAATCATGGTCTGAATTTTAGCTTCCGCCGTGACAAGTCGGGCAAGTTGCTGAAGATTGATGTAAAATTGATCCATTGCTTCAGCACCTAAATCATCGCCAACAACGGTAAAAGCCTTTTCAACTTGTGTCACTCCAAATTTACCAATGTGATTTCCGGCAATCGCTTTAAAAATAGCTAACGTCCGCTGCCGCTGTCGATCTTGAGTTTGTGTTTGTGAGCGTATGGCCGTCTCCTCACGCTTGTGCCGCTCTTCCATTAACATCTTACGGGTTCGCTGCCAGATTGGACCCAGGTTGGCAGAGCCCATCAAATCAGCCAGGACGATTTTATCGGCACCGAGAATTTCCAATATATCCAGCTTTGCCCCCGGCAAGCTGGCTACTGATGCTGAAATATCCGCTGTCGGTTCAAGTTCCATATTGCCTTCGTGAAAAAAACCGAGGGGGTACCCCTGATCATAAAAGATCAATGCGGTCTGATTATCAGCGTAAATTCGCAGGCAAACAGTGAGCCCTTCAGCCTTGATTCGATCCAGGTGTTTTCGCACATCAAAGCCGCTCAAATCCTGTTTTCTTTGTAGATAGCGGCCATGCAAGAGAGCATGAACGCCCAACACCAGGTCTTCTGATAATCGATAAATATTCAAGACAGCGCTGCCCAGAATAGAAACTTCAAAAATTCTGGCTATGGCATCATAAGCGATCAAACGCCTGAATTCATCCTTATCAATGAAAATTGAGCTAATTAATTGACCGTCCCGAAACAAAACCACCCCACCCCCCTGAGCTGCATCAAACCGGAGGTAGCCAGTGAAATTCCCACGTCGCAATTTTTCCATTGCTTCGGGAAGATTTATTCGAGCCGGGTTAACTTTTTTTCTGACCGGGTTGCCACGGGGCAAAAAAATCATCGTCAAAAACTCCATTGTAGCTATCTGGCTTGAACTGGTATTCTTAAAAAAAACGTGGAACATTAAAGGGTTAAACCTGTCACGACACCATCAACTCTGCAAACCTTCCCATTGCAGATAAAGATCATCTAAATTTTCTTTCAACTTAACATGATCTGCATTAATTTGTCGCCATTGTTCCTGATCCTGATAAATATCTGGACTCGCCATCCGTTGTTCAATATTTTCCAGTTGCTGTTCCGTAAATTCAATCTGACTCTCTATCCTGGATAGATCTCTTTGTTGTTTTTGTTCGCGTCGTTGCTGATTTTTACGGGTTGCATGTGCCTGGATACGACTCTCTTTATCGTTGACAGAACCCCCTTCAGATAATGGATCAAGGTGCTGTTCAACCCGATTAACGCTGTGAGTAGAATCCCCAAGAGCCTGTTTTTTGCACAAAAAATCGGCATAATTACCGGGGTAGGATTCAACCTTCCCGGCGCCAACTTCCAGAACCCGAGTTGCCAATGCATCGACAAAATAGCGATCATGCGACACAAAAACGATGGTTCCCTGATATTTCTTCAAAGAATCGAGGAGAATTTGTTTAGATTGGAGATCAAGATGATTCGTCGGCTCGTCAAGCAGCAGCAGGTTAGCCGGTCGTAGCAATAATTTTGCCAGTGCCAAACGATTACGCTCCCCACCCGATAAAACGTTGACCGATTTTTCAATATCATCACCCGAAAATAGAAATGCTCCCAGAATATTACGTAATCGGGGAACCATCGCCACTGGGGATTCGGACATTATCTCAGTATAAACATCGTGTGCGGAATTAAGTTCATCGGCCTGATTCTGGGCAAAGTAGGCCTGGAGTAAATTGTGACCTGCAACCCTCTCTCCGGCAACCGGCTGCTCAACCCCGGCCAGAAGACGCATCAGGGTCGACTTGCCCGCTCCATTCGGGCCAACCAAAGCAACCCTCTCCCCCTGTTCCACCAGAAGATCCACCTGCTGCAACACTTCGAAAGTTCCATAATGTTGGGAAGCATTTTTCAAACTGACTGCAATTCGCCCCCCTTTGGGTGGTGAGGGAAAAGTAAAAGCAATTTTTTTTCGCTGGGGAGGTAAAGAGATCCGAACAATTTTTTCTAACTGTTTGACCCGACTCTGGACCTGTGAAGCTTTATTTGCCTGATAACGAAACCGGCTGATAAACCCTTCAATTCGACTGATCTCTTCATCCTGCTGCTGCTTTGCCTGCTTTAACGCGGCAATTTTTTCATCTCTGGAACAGATATAGCGACTGTAGTTCCCAGGATATCCGGTCAGATTACCGTTCCAGATTTCAACAATCCGGGTAACGACCTTATCGAGAAAAAAACGGTCGTGAGAGACCAACACAATCGCATATGGATAATTGAGCAGATAATCCTCCAACCAATCACGAGCGGGCAGATCCAGGTGATTCGTCGGCTCATCCAGCAACAGTAAGTTAGGTTTTTGCAGCAGCAACTTGGCTAAAGCAATCCGCATCTGCCAGCCACCGGAGAAGGTTTCACAGGGCTTGTCAAAATCAGCACCACTGAAGCCAAGACCATGGAGAACCCGTCCCACTTCAGATTCCATTTGATAACCGCCACGCTGCTCAAACAACTGCTGCAATTCAGCATAGCGCTCCAGCGCAGAGACATCATCAACCTCAGCTATATTTTTTTCTAACTGTCGCAACTCCGATTCCATCTGCTGCAAGTCAGCTAAAGCACTCTGGGTTTCCACAAAGAGTGAACGTCCTCGATGTTCTAATCCATCTTGCGGCAAATAACCAAAGGTTGTCCCCTTGGCAATTTGCAGAGTTCCACCATCACTCTCAACTAAACCCGCCAAAAGCTTAAGCAATGTCGATTTACCTGCACCATTTTCACCACAAAGGCCAATCCGGTCAGTTGGGCGAATATGCCAGTCAATTGCAGAAAAAATCCTTCTGTCTGCAAAATATTTATCAATTTTTCGGAGCTGTATCATTTTGACCGTCTCGTAGAATCAGATCATCGACTACACTTCTAAACCATTTTTCTCAACCACTGATCAAGCTGTTACCTAAAGGAGGTAACGCCTCCGCTAGTGCCATAATAGCGATGGTAGTCTCGATGGCAGCCTGGATAAGTTTAAAAAAAGGGAGCTGATTTATATCACAACACTACAACAAAAGAACCGCTAAAAAAAAGACCCTACTCAAGCAGCAGGGTCTTTAAAAAACATCAGCAGAGATACATATTTGCTAATTAACATATCGAATCATATATTCTTCAGCTATCTCAGCGATTTTCCCGATATCCAGGCGAGCGTTATTAATAACCAGATGGTAAAGGAGGGGATCTGCAACAAGTTTATCGGCAAAACGACGGATAAAATCATCACGCTGGCGTTGGTGCAAAGCAATAAATTCTATAGCATCCTTTTCACTCAGGCGGTGACTCTTCATAATTTTTTGAATACGAAACTCCGGTGTCGCAACTAATCTCAAATTAATACAATTGGGCATATCCTGAACCGCAAAAACAGCACCACGGCCAACTAGAACACAGTTGCCTCGACGTGCAAAACTGCGAATGACAGAACGCATATGGGTGAAAATTTCGGTCTCTTCTGCCCTGCTACTATCCAGAAACATTGAAAAGATCGCTTTAAGTGAAGATGGCGTGTCTTGAGATTTTTCAATCTGCTCAACGGTATACCCTGAAAGTTCAGAGACCCGGTCAATAACCTGCCGACCAACAATAATCCAGGGCTCTCCTGCAACCTGTGCATTTAAACGTTTAATCAACGCTTCAGCCAACGGATAAGCTTCGCAGCCAAATTCCCGTGCGATAGTAAAGCATGGTGATGGCTTCCCCGCTTCAACAACCTGTTGCATCCGATGCCATGCCTGTAATTTTTGTTCCTGTTGTGGTGACCATAAATCGTTCATTACCATAACTGCCTCCCTTCCTATAGGTTCCTAAATTGAATCCCTATTTAGTGCTACCTGTTAATTATAGCCGACAAACGGCAAGTTCGAAGCGATCAGATCAATTTTTCTTCTGAACTCACATTATAATTGGCATTTTTTAGCTGCAGATGGATTAACAATATCACTATTGCACAACATCTGTTATACTCAGGTGTTATTAATGAAGTTTTTGCGTCTCCGCGGTAGCCGCGTTGAGACCTGCAAGAGGGTCAAACATAAAAATTTCAGGGTGGTCATTACAAAAGAGTTTTGATCACTTGCGTAGCTAATTTACCGGACAAATCCTTCATAGACCCCGCTTAAAGCGGAGTGGTCTCTTGCAACAGGATACCGGGATGAACCGCAAAACTATGCGGGCAGAAAGGTTTTAAAAATGAGCAAGAAGATGCTTATCAACGCATCTCACCCGGAAGAAAACCGGGTGGCGATCGTGGTTGACGGAATTTTGAGCGAACTCGATATCGAGATTGCCGGGCAGGAACAAACTAAAGGAAATATCTACAAAGCGGTGGTGGTTCGGGTAGAGACCGGACTGCAGGCCGCTTTTGTCGATTATGGTGCAGAAAAACTGGGTTTTCTACAAATTGGTGAGGTTCATACCAAACTCTACCCGCCCAAAGATGAAACCAAACATCGCCCACGGATCGCTGAAATTCTTCAACGTGGTCAGGAAATACTGGTCCAAATAGTTAAAGAAGAACGGGGCAATAAGGGGGCCGCCTTAACCACATTTCTGTCGATTCCCGGTCGCTATATGGTGTTGATGCCAGATAGCACAACCAAGGGTGTTTCTCGTAAAATCAGTGTTGATTCTGAACGTAGAAGCCTGAAGAAAACTATGGCTGAGCTGGAATTACCGGAACGGATGGGCTATATCGTCCGGACGGCGGGGATTGGCAAGGACAAAGAGGAACTTAAACGCGATTTTGATTATCTGGTTCGTTTATTTGAAGGTATTGTCGCCCGCAAAGACGAAGTCAAAGCTCCGGCACAACTCTATCAGGAATCAAATCTTGCGATCCGCTCAATCCGGGATTATTTCAGTACCGAGATGGATGAAGTTCTGGTTGATGATCATAAAGTTTTTCAGGATACCAAAGACTTCTTTTCTCTGGTGATGCCAGAACTGAAGCATCTGGTTAAACGGCACCGTGAACGCCGCCCGATTTTCTCCCGTTATCAAATTGAAGAACAGATTGATGGTCTGGCCAAAAATCAAGCTCCCCTCCCCTCTGGTGGATCAATTGTCATCGACCAGACTGAAGCATTGGTCGCCATCGATGTCAATTCGGGGAAAATGTCGGGTGAGAGCGGAATAGAAGCAACAGCTTATAAAACCAACCTGGAGGCGGCAGCTGAAGTTGGACGTCAACTGCGACTGCGCGATCTGGGTGGTTTGATTGTCATCGATTTTATCGACATGCGCGACCGTAAAAATATTCGGGAAATCGAGCACGAAATGCGTAAAGCACTCAAAGATGACAAAGCCAAGGTATCGGTCGGAAGAATCAGTCAGTTCGGGCTTCTTGAAATGAGCCGGCAACGGCTGAAACCGGTCTTAAGTGTTGGTGCTTATCTCGAATGTCCACACTGTAAAGGGATTGGACAAATTAAGAGCATTGAGGCTCAAGCTGTGGTGTTCTTACGCCAAGCACACACGGCAGCAGCCAAAGGGCAGATCGGTCATATTGAGGCAAATGTTCCACTGGAGGTTGCTAATTACCTTCTCAATCAGAAACGGGCAACCATCAGCGAACTCGAACGGCAACTCAAACTGAAAATTTCACTTTTTGGGCGTGTCAATCTGCTCCCGGGAGAGTTAGAACTGGAACTGCACAAACGGGTGGCAGAAACAGAAAACACCCGTCAGATCTTGCCGGTTTCCCATGACAATCAAATTGAAAATGCCCTCGCTGCGGCTCAACAAGAAGAACAAGAGGGTGATAAACAGACCAAAGAGCCAACTGAGGGAAATACCAATAAAATCGAAACAAAACAGGAAACCGGAGAAGAACCGGCTGAAAAACCTAAAAAGCGCCGCCGCAGAAGACGTAAAAAACCAGCCACAAATAATCAGGAAACCCAAGAGCCAAATCAGCAGGAAACTGTTGATCAACCTTCTGCGGAGAAACTCCAGACTGAACCCTCTGCCGAAGCTGAAGAAGGCAAAAATATACAACCAATAGAGCTAAAGAGTACAGAAGAGAGCCAACCTGCCAACGAAAAGCCAGAAGAGGAGAAGCCAAAACCTCGACCACGCAGAAGAAGCAGAAAAAAACCAGCGGCAGCAGCGCAGACAACGGCTGAAGAAAATAAAGTGGCAGCAGAACAGGATCCGGTTCCACAAAAAGAAGCTGAAGTAAAATCAGCAGTCGCCGCATTACCTACAGCAACAGACAAAGCGACACCTACAGCAGAAGAGAAACCAAAGCGGCGCCCCCGCAGAACGACCAAGAAGACAACCGGAACTGCCACGACCAGTCTGGAAAAAACTCCGACGGAAAAGGCCTCAACAGAAACAATTGCGGCTGAAGCCAAACCGGCTACAGCGCCAGAAATTGTTACTGAAAAGACACCGAAACCACGACGCGCCCCCAGAAAAACGGCTAAAAAAGTTGCCACTGAAACAGAAGCTGTTTCTGCAACAGAAGTCGTGAGCGAAGAAAAACCGAAGCAACGCCCCCGCAGAGCGGTCAAGAAAACTCCGGCAACTTCCCAGAATGAAACAGAACCCACTGTTGCTACGGAGAAAACTACTGATGAAAAACCCAAACGGCGACCTCGGAAAACGACTAAAAAACTTCCAGAATCTGTTACTGATAACACTTCTGAAGTGACAGATAAAGCACCAGCTGCTGATACAAAAAAGCCACAACGACGCCCAAGAAAAGCCCCGGTCAAAAAACCAGAGTCCCAAACTGAATCACCCACTTCGTAATGAGAAAAGTCCGGGTTCGATTAGGAGCCCGGACTTTTATTTGTTTTGGAGCGAAGCGGAAAAATATCAGGTCAAATACATTTTTTAATATAGTTGGTGTGGATACTCTTTTTTTCGATTTTGAAAAGAGAGGATTTTCGGATTCTGAATTATCCCTCCGTCTATTTCTATTGCTTTGGAAATGGTTTTATTCTGTTCCCATGCAGTTGCCCCCCCAAGGACTATGGGTAGATAGGGAAGCAATGCTTCTGAAATTTCCCATGAGGACGAATCCCAATACCAACTTGGGCTGTGATCTACTGCATAATAAAATAGACCATTCGTTTCAAACATTGGATTCTTGAAACTTGTTGGTTTAGCACACCAAAACCCCATTCCTTCATCACAGCTTATATCAATAATAAGTGCACCTTTCATCAATTTATCTGCATCCTTCGCGGGTATAAACATTTTTGGATTGCTGACATCTTGAAGGACGGCATTAACAATTATATTTACATCTGATAACGCTTCAGAAAGGGGAAGAGTCGTACCGTCAGATTCAATCACCACCATATTTTCTGAATCATCTTTTTTTATTTGCTTGAATGGAATGCCCGGCAATTTATCCCTTGCCTCTGCTACCGGGAAATTAACATAGACAGTGACATCTTTAAATCCTTGACCCTGTAAGGCATAAATAGCTCCCCGACTCACCGAGCCAAAACCAATCACCGCTACTTTTTGTGCTTTTCCATAATTTCCGGTCGTTCCAATAAGACTTGTGGCATGATTTACACCAGCGTATCCTGCAATCTCATTATTTTTATAAAAGATATGCATCTGTTTACCACCGGTTTGATTCCAGATAAACATCTCTTCCCAAGCAATGAGAGTTAATTTTTTATCGATTGATATTTGCGTCATCTCTTTTTGTTGTACACAATGGGGCCACCCCCACACAATGGCACCATCTTGAACTTGATCCAAATCTGCAGCTAAGGGTTTGGGAATCAACACACAATCAAACCCATCAAATATCTCTTCTCTGGATGCAACTCGTCCCGATGTAAGTTTGGCCAAGGTGTCGTCATCCATGCCAAACCTCAGCCCATAGTCTTTCTCAAAAGTAATTTGTTCGCGTAACTCCTTGGGAATCCGTTTTATATGTTCCGGATGAATTGCTACCCGTTTTTCGTTTTCTTTTAGTGATTTACCAATCACTCCCATGGTTAAGTATTTTGTCATTTTTTTACTCTCACTTTGAATTTCATATTTTAATAGCATCTACAGGAGGTTGAAAACTTTTTTTTGAGGGGAATGATCCACCTGTTGCACTTACGAGTTGAATCCGCGATTTTAAACAAATCTTGCAATAACCATTTTGATTGGACACCTGACGGGTCAAGTTCCGTGCAAAAGAGTCACTAAAAAAGGAGCAACGCTATTCTTCCAGCTGTTTGAGAATTTTCTGTAGTTTACCCAGCGTCTGTTTCAATTTAATTTCCTTACCGGCGGTTTCTTGCGATTGTGATTCACTTTTACTTAAAGCAACCTCCATTGCCTTTCTCGTCGCGATAATCGTATTCTCCAACTGCTCGGATAACTCCGCACCGAACTGGCGAAAACTTTCATCCAAGCCACGTCGCAACGCCCAGTTGATCTGTTCAACGTTCTGACTGAGCAGTTTAGTTCCCTCTTCCCGCAACCGATTCACAGTTCTTTTACGACGAAACTTATGGGTGAAAAACTTGCGGGAAAAACGTTGCCCAAGGGGATCCATATCAGAAATAAATAGATCGTTACTCCAACCTGATATTTCAAATTTAGCGTAAGAACGACCGATAGCAGGGGCATGATATGGAATATCGAATAGCTCAGCTGCAATTTTACGCACCTGCTCAATCAACCGATTGGTGCGTTGCTGATGCAAAGTCAGCAATTCAGTTGCTTCACTTTGGATAATATCGGCAACCTTACGCATCGCCGGAGCAAAGAAATCCGGAATGTCCTGGATCAAAGCTTCCCTGACTAAACGCTCCATCTCTTCAGTATCTACAACAGTCTGGACAAGGTTCTCCAGCCGACCAATAATTTGCTCTTTGGCTTGTGCGCGAACCTTTTTTACCTCTTCATTCAACCGTTCGACAACCCTTTTTAAATCTCCAGATAAAACGTCTTCAAAGGCTTGCTGCTCTCTCTCCACATCAGGTATCGATTGACGAAATTGCTCTATTCGTTTCTTTAGCTCAGCTTCGGGCAGCATCAAAGCGCTCAGAGAGAGTTGTAACTGCATTTCAATGCTCTTGAGCTGATCACAGGTACGACGTTGCAACGATTCTTGAAGAGTGCTTTGCTTCTCCCGAGCAAAAAAATCGATGAGATTCTGCTCAACCTGTTCCATACCACTGGTTTTCCACCCAACCGGATCACCAGACAAACGTGCTTCCAGCCCCTTTCGAGCTGAGACCGCTAACACTTGTGGGCCACCATCACATAATGGTGCCAATTGATCAGATAAAAATTTCAGCGAAGCAATTCGCTCCTGATCATCCAGAAAATCAATTTTATTCAGAATAAAAAAAGTTTGGGGTAACCGTTGACGAATTTCCCTGAGATAATCAAGCTCTATCTCAGTGATAGGTGGATCCGGAGAAACCAGAAAAAGAGCTGCATCACATTGAGGAAGAATCTGGTAGGCCACTTCCGTGTTATGTTTATGGGTCGAACCAATACCAGGGGTATCAATCAAAAGAACACCCTGCTTGAGCATTGCTGCGGGGTGACCAATCGCAACCCGCTTGACCCGCCGATGGTTGTTTGGATTCCCCTCTTCAGTGACATAGTCGGCCAGGAAATCCGCGAGGGATTGATCTGTCGATGGGACAAATTTTATCGGCTCGGTTTCAACTTCAAAGTCCACCGACACGTCTATATTTTCTGCAGCACCGATAAAGGTGGGGATTGCTGTTACCGGAAGGATATCTGTCGGCAGCAGTTTGTCTCCAAGTAAGGCATTTAACAGAGTACTTTTCCCACGTTTAAACTGACCCAGCACAGCCAAACGAAATTGTCCTGTGACCAAGCGGGTTTGGAGAGATGCCAGCTCGTTTCGACCAGCGGAGTAATCGTCATCCAAACTTTCCAGGCACTCCAGGGTTTGAGCTAAAATATCAACCAAACTCATCTTGCTGGCAGCTGGCTTAAAACTTTTCTGTGGTGGTTCGTACATCGATAATCCTCATAAAAACAAACCACTAACCAACCGAAATAAACGGGTCAGAGGAGATAATAGCGGGAAAATTCCAGATCATCAAGCAAACAGGTCACAGCTTAAGTAACGTTCACCAGAGTCGGGGAGGATGACAACAATATTTTTACCAGAAAATTCCGGCTGAGCAGATAATCTGGCAGCAACAGCGGTTGCCGCTCCACAGGAAATTCCAGAAAGGAGCCCCTCCTCCCGGGTCAGACGTCTGGCAAAGTCATAAGCCTCATCATCAGTTACCAGTTCAACCCGATCAACTATATCCAAATCAAGTGTTTCTGGAATAAAACCGGCACCAATCCCCTGGATTTTATGCGGTCCAGGCTGCAACATCTCACCCGCCAGATATTGACTCAGTACCGGACTGGCAGCAGGTTCAACAGCAACAGAAATAATTTTCTTGCCGCGGTTTTTTTTAATATAGCGGGATATTCCACTGATAGTTCCACCGGTTCCAACGCCGGCAACCAAAACATCAATCGCCCCGTCAGTATCGTCCCAAATCTCTGGTCCCGTTGTTTTAACATGAATCTCAGGGTTAGCAGGATTCTTGAATTGATGCAGCAGCAGATAGCGATCAGGACTCTCTTCAGCTATGCGCTCTGCCTCAGCAACAGCAGCAGCCATCCCCTTCGACCCGGCAGTCAAAATTAAATTGGCACCAAAAGCCTTGAGAACCTTGCGCCGTTCGGTACTCATTGTCTCTGGCATCGTCAAAGTCAAGGGGATCCCTTTGGCGGCGGCAACAAAAGCAAGGGCAATCCCGGTATTTCCACTGGTTGGTTCAATAATCCCCATACCTGGCTTCAATCGCCCTTTTTCTAGTGCATCCCGGATCATCGCAGCACCAATCCGACACTTGACTGAATAGGCAGGATTACGCCCTTCAACCTTTGCGTAGACATTTGCCCCACCTGGAGCAATGACCCGATTCAGCTGCACCAGTGGAGTTCTCCCGATTGAAAGAGAATTATCTAAAAATATCTGTGTCATATCCAGCTCCTGTCCATTTCAAATTAAAGCAGATCACTTCTTATAGCAACTGGCCACAACAACCCCACAACCAGTACAAGAATAATAATATATAAACACAGCTAAGCAGTCAAGAAAGAGGCAACCATAGAACGATATTTTTGTGGGATTAATCACAGAGGACAATTACAACAAGCGTTCCTGAGAAAACTGGGGAAAAGGGAGAAGAAAAAGGAAATCTGAATGGTTAGAGTTGACAAGTTCCGATAATAATTATTTTTTAACTAAAAACAGAATCAGTGCCCCATCTCCACCATACTGACGAGGGGCGCGTGACCACTCGGTCACCTGTTTTTTACCTTCAGCAGAGAGAAAGCGCTCTATTTCATTCCGCAACGCAGGTTCACCGGCTTCTGAATGCAACCCTTTTCCGGTGATAACCAATAACGTTTGCCAGCCATGATGCTGTCCGTTTTGGAGAAAATGTTTCAATTTTCTCAGCGCTTCTACACATTGGAAACCGTGGAGATCCAGTGAGGCATCAGGAATCAGTTTCCCCTGCTTGATTTGTTTAATCTTTCTGGACGATGCCCCCAAGCGGGGTTCTTCTTCTATAAAATTATCTTCAAAACTGACAGTTAAACCTTCCATTGCGGCCAAAAAAAGTTCTTTGTCACCCTGCCCCTCACCATCATCCACAACATAATCAGCAGCCGTTGAACTGCGTGACTGAGCCCCGTCAGTCTCATCGGTCTGATTCAACTGCTTAACACCCAGCATTTCCATTTCATCGGCAAAAGAGCCAAAAACATCTTGAGTTGATTCTACCGCAGCAACGTCTTCCGCCCCCTTCTGTAGACTATGCTCCAGATCGGAAACGACAACCCCCCGCAAATTTTTGAAGGGGGTTGTATCGAAGTGATGCTTTTCAGGCTTAACGGTTTTTTTCTTTTTAGCCATGAATTACCTCAGCGTAACACCTGCTTACGACGTCCAGTCATCGCCTTGGTCTGTTTCTTGATAATGGCACCCTGTTTCTCCAGATGGAACTGGTACCACATGTCACCGAAACCCTTCATCTTCATTTTCTTCCCCGATTCCAGTAAATTTACATTTTCCTGCAAGTGTTCATTACTGGTCTTGGTCAGACCTTTTTTCAGCACCGCAATTGCTTTGGCTCGTTCACCGATGCGATCCATACAAAAAGCATAAACAGCGTAAACCATTGGTTCTTTTCGGTTTCCTGAAACAGCTTTATCAAAAGTTTCAACCATTTTACTGGTTTGATTTTTTTTCATATAGGTAATTGCCAGCATTGCCGTACTCACCCAGTTACGGACAAACCCTTTTTCCAGATAAGGAGCGGCCCCCTTGAAATCACGTTTCAAATAATAAATGGTTCCAATTTGTGAATGGATCTGCTGTTTGACATATATTTGCCATGCACCAAATTTTAAACCATTCTGCAACTCTTTGATTGCTTTATCACTTCGGTTCGCCAGCATATCCCGCTGAGCAATATCCATCAAAGCCGTGACTTTTTTCATGGTAATACGGGTAAGCAACATAAAAACCAGTACAAAAACAACAGCAGAAACGGCCATAGTAATCCACATATTGGGAGTAACAAACCTCATCATCAGCGCAGAAGACAAGGCTGAACAGGCAAATGAAATTAAGAGATTAAGCATTTAAATGATCCTTTTACAGAGAGTGAGCAGAAGGGGTTAAAGTTCAGCATATTCCAGCGCTGAACCTTATCAACCTGCGCAGAAAAAGTCAAAACAATCGGCAGATGACAATCTTCTGCTGTTACCGTGTTTTGCTTTGGAAAGTTGGATAAAAGTGAAATGGGGGAAATTTACGGTGCTGTTCAAAAAGAGAAAATTAAAAATCGTATCCTCTTGAAAACCGATCTCAGGTTGCAGAAACCATCAAGGTGAGCTTTTGACCAGGGCGGAGTATATGCCCATGGGAGAGTTCATTCCAGCGACGGATTTGTTCCGTAGCAACATCAAACTGGCGGCCGATATCCCAGAGGGTATCCCCGGGGACAACCTTATAAATCAGCTTCCGGGATGGCCCTTTTTTTGTCTCTTTTTTTGCCACAACTCGGACTCCCGGCTTTGAAACTGCAAGAATCTGCCCCGGTTGCAGGATATTGCTCCAACCCAGTTTATTCCAGACCCGCAACTCTTTTTGGGTCACATTATTACGTCTTGAAATGGACCAGAGGCTGTCACCACTACGGACTTTATAGGTTCTACGGCGGCTACGAACATAACTGTCCGCCAATGCGTTGGTTGGAAGGGAGGTAAATCCTTCCCTCAAAGGGAGGATTAAATTATGACCAATCTGTAAAGTGCGTGGGTTCCTGATTTTGTTCAGTGCGATGATATCATTGACACGAATTTTATATTTTCGTGCAATAACCTGGAGCGTATCACCCGATTTGATCTGGTGGCGGTGGTAACGAGCTCTCTGATTCTTTGGTAGCTGCGCATAAAGGGACCTGACTTTCCCGGCATAACCAAAGGGAACTTTTAACTGGTAGTTGATAACCCCTGGAGGGGTACACCAACGTTTCAACTCGGGGTTCAGCTCTTTCAATTGCCGATAACTGATGTCGCAAAATCCGGCGATTATTTCAAGGTCCGTGCTGGTTTCCAGAGTGACCATCTCGTACTCAAGGGGCTTATCAAATTTCAAATCAGAAAACCCGTAGTCCTCTAAATTTTTTACGATACTGAGAGCGGCCAGAAGCTTTGGTAGATAGTTTTTGGTTTCATCCCGGAGAACCCGCCCCTCAGTCAGCACCCAGAAATCTTGACTGCCACTCTTTCTCACCGCCTTACGGACTTTACCACCACCGGCATTATATGCAGCGACGGCTAAATACCAGTTACCTGAAAAACGTTTGTGCAGATATTTTAAATGTCTGGCGGCGGCGTGTGTCGACCTTTCTAAATCGAGACGACCATCCTGCCACCAATCATTCTTCAAATTATACATCCGACCGGTACTCTCAATAAACTGCCATGGACCGGCGGCATGGGCCCAACTATAGGCATGAAGATTAAATCCTGATTCGATCATTGCCAGATAGGCCAGATCAAGAGGGATTCCTTCGTCAGCGAACACCATCTGAATTTTCGGAACATAGCGTCCAGCACGTTCGAGCCACCGACCAAACATTTTTTTGCTTGAACCGGTATAACGCTTAATCAATTTATCAATCCGGATGTTTTCACTTAAAGGGAAGTCGCCATAATAGGGGAGCTTAAAGTCCCGTTGTAGATATGCTGAAATTGGTTCTGGCAGGGGTTGAGATCCGGGCAGGTCAAGTTCCAGTTTGTCGGGTTCGGCTTCTTTCTCAACAACCACAGTTAATATTTGAGATGGCTGTTTATCTTCAGTTGAACTGATAGACGTCGGGAGAGATTCATTTTGCGGGAGAACAGCCGTCGGCTGTAGTGCGGAATGGCACCCGAAAAGAAGAACAACCAAAAGCAGTGAAATATTTTTAAACATTGACCCTCTCAGGATTGTCACACCGACAGAAGTATTAGCAATAATTAACGACAGGTTAATAAATATCATACTCAAAGTCAAGTTCAACGACTTAAAACAACGAATCTTCCTCTTCCGGCCAAAAGCGTTGCTGCATACTGTCTAATAATGGTCCGAAACTATCCCTCTTTAAAGCTGAAACAGCGACAGCATCATAACGTCGACAGATGTGAACAAGATCCTCAACGGGAACCTTGTCAATTTTATTAAAAACCAGCAGTCGCTGTTGAGTCCCCAGGTTCAGACCATCCAGTATTTTATCAACGGATTTGATCTGTTCATCAAAGCGTGGATTTGACAAGTCAACCAGATGCAATAACAAATCAGCATCCTCCAGCTCTTCCAATGTTGCCTTGAAAGCACCGATGAGACTGCTGGGGAGATCACGAATAAAACCAACTGTATCAGTAATGATCACTTCCCGGTCCAAGGGGAAACGGAGACGCCTGGTTGCCGTATCCAAAGTCGCGAAAAGGAGGTTTTCAGTGAGAACATCACTTTGTGTCAGCGCATTCAATAAAGTTGACTTTCCGGCATTGGTGTAGCCAACGATAGAGATAATCGGCAGCCCTGCCCGAATTCTTTTCTGCCGCCTTTGGACTCGACCACGACCGAGAGAGTCGAGCTGTTTCTCCAGGCGACGAATTTTATCACGGATGCGACGCCGGTCAGTTTCCAACTTGGTTTCACCGGGCCCCCGCCCCCCGATGCCACCCATCAGACGGGACATGGCCGTCCCCTTCCCGGATAAACGGGGAAGAATATATTTAAGTTGTGCCAGTTCAACCTGAACCTTTCCGTCTCGGGATTGCGCTCGCTTGGCAAAAATGTCCAATATCAGCTGACTTCGATCTATGACTTTCATCTCGGTCATTTCAGAAATCGAGCGGATCTGGTTCGGCGTCAGATCCTGATCAAATACCAATAAAGTTACACGTTGCTGCAGGGCACGGATGATAATTTCCCGTAGTTTCCCTTCACCGACCAGAAATCTGGGATTGAATTTTCGGGGACGCTGAATAACCTGATCGATCACCGTAAGATCAGCGGTTCGAGCCAGCTCCTCAAGTTCAGCCATGGAATCCTCAACCCGTTGCCGGCTCATCTGCCCAACCGAGATCAGTAATGCCCGCTCCCGGCCATCGGCAAGATCGATCGTCTCAGCAGCAACCCGCTCCATTTCCTGATCGAGAGCATCAACAAAAGCAGAGAAATCGAGATTAAAACGGTAAAAATTGTCGAATTCAACTGTTTCAATCTGTGTTTTACTACGGGTTGGCAGGAGATGTGCGTAAGAAAAAAGGGTTGGCAAGCCATCCTCGCCAACACCAATAACCGCCATGACATCCAGGCGCAACAGTTCCAGGTCGGTTAAATCATCACGACTCAGAGGCTCTGACTTTAAGTGAGTGTGGACACAACGCAGCCCCCGCAACCCGCTCCGCCCCAAACTATATTTAGAAAGATCAGGTATTTCAATTTCACGATCGTTACCAACAATAACAAATTGAACCGTCCCGGATCGATCAATGATCAAACCAATCTGGCGTTTCAACTCGCTTGACAGTTCCGTCAAATAGCGAGCTAATTCTGTAGAAATCAGCTCATTGGCTGGAATTTTACGGCGATAAATCCGTTCCAGAGCTTTGATTTGGCTCGCTTTTAGCCCGCCAGTTTTTCCTTCGATCATTTTTTAATATCCGGAGGATTACATAGAAAAAGGGGACATGTCATCACCACGTGTCCCCTTTTCCACAGAAAATAAAAATCACGGAGATACACAACAGCGGTCGCCATCCCCAGTTATTGTTTAGCCAGCAGCGATATTAAAGCCGCCATCAACATAATGAACTTCCCCGGTGACCCCGGAAGCAAGGTCAGACAACAGGTAGAGAGTAGCCTTACCAACTTCCTCCTGACTAACCAGACGCTTCAGTGGTGCGCGTTCTACTGCCACGCTGAGTTTTTTCTTAAAATCGGCAATTCCGGCAGCAGCCAAAGTTCTGATCGGGCCAGCGGAAACAGCATTGACCCGGATCCCCTGCTCACCCAGCTCTGCAGCCAGATAACGGACCGAAGATTCCAACGCAGCCTTGGCAACCCCCATAACATTATAGGCAGGAACGGTACGAACTGAGCCAAGGTAAGTCATAGTAACAATGCTACCACCTTTACGCAGAACCGGCAGAGCACAACGGGTCATGGAAACCAGGGAATAAGCACTGACGTCCAGAGCCAAACGAAAACCATCTCGGCTGGTTTGACTGAAAGGACGCTTTAAATCTTCACGATTAGCAAAAGCGATGGCATGAACAACAAAATCAATTTCACCCCACTGTTTTTCCAGTTCACTGAAAACCGCCACCATTTCATCTTCATTCTGCACATCACAAGGGAGAATAATAGTGGAGTCAAGGCTTTCAGCCAAAGGCCGTACCCGCCGCTCTAATGGTTCATTCAAATAAGTAAATGCCAGTTCAGCACCTGCGGCACGCAGTTGCTGAGCGACCCCCCAAGCAATACTCTTATCGTTTGCAACGCCAAAAATAATCCCTTTTTTCCCACTCATCAATCCCATGATTTACTATCTCCTTGATCAAGAATTTTAAATTTAAGGCTCTTTTTAACAAAAGTGTGGTTGGAAGGCAAGTACGTTGAGGGACTGAGAATCTATATATCGTCCCGGAACACTCTAAGAAAACCATTTTAACCACGACACAACCACAGCGTTTATCCTACAATACCCTGACAATAACAGGAGGAAGCAATGCGCCAAACACTTTACGATAAACTCTGGGATAGTCACGTGGTCAGTCAGGAGACAGATGGCACCTGCCTGCTTTATATTGACCGGCAACTCCTGCATGAGGTGACTTCACCACAAGCCTTTGCAGGGCTACGCCTTGCCGGGCGCAAACCCTGGCGAGTGAGTGCGAACCTGGCAGTTCCAGATCACAATGTACCAACAGATAATCGCGCTGCCGGTATCACTGACCCAATTTCTCGACTGCAGGTAGAAACTCTGGGGGACAACTGTGCTGAGTACGGAATCACCGAATTCGGCATGAATGATCCACGCCAAGGGATTGTTCACGTCATCGGAGCCGAACAGGGGGCAACCCTCCCCGGGATGACTATCGTCTGTGGCGATTCCCACACGGCAACTCATGGCGCTTTTGGTGCACTGGCGTTTGGTATTGGCACCTCGGAAGTTGAACATGTCCTGGCAACACAATGTCTGATCCAGAAAAAATCAAAAACATTATTAATTGAGATTAACGGTGAGCTCCCGGCAGGGGTGACCGCCAAAGATATTGTTCTTGCCATCATCGGTCGAATCGGTACCGCAGGAGGAACCGGCTATACCATCGAATTTGGTGGTTCTACGATACGCAACCTCTCGATGGAAGGACGTATGACGATCTGTAATATGTCCATCGAAGCCGGGGCACGTGCAGGGATCATCGCCGTTGACCAGACCACCATCGATTATGTTAAAGGACGACCTTTTGCCCCCACAGGTAAACTCTGGGAGCAGGCGGTGGAAAGCTGGCAGCAGTTACACAGCGACCCCGATGCAGAGTTTGACCAAGTAGTAACAATTGATGCTTGCAACCTGCAACCTCAGGTCACCTGGGGAACATCACCGGAGATGGTTGTCACAATTGATGGGAAAGTTCCCGACCCAGCGGCAGAATCTGACAAAATTAAACGTGAAGGGATTCAGGGTGCGCTTAACTATATGGGACTGACTCCTGGAACCCCGATGGTTGAAATTCAGCTCGATAAAATATTCATCGGCTCCTGTACCAATGGGCGAATTGAAGATTTACGTGCAGCAGCGGCTGTTGCCAAAGGGAGAAAACTGGCGCAGAACATCAAGCTGGCGCTGGTCGTCCCCGGGTCAGGTCCGGTTAAACAACAGGCGGAGACGGAAGGTCTGGATAAGATTTTTATTGCAGCTGGTTTTGAATGGCGTGAACCGGGCTGTTCCATGTGTCTGGCGATGAATGACGATCGACTTGCACCAGAGGAACGCTGTGCCTCAACATCGAATCGTAATTTCGAAGGACGCCAAGGTCAGGGTGGCCGGACTCATTTAGTCAGTCCTGCAATGGCTGCAGCGGCGGCTGTCACCGGCCATTTCATCGACATTCGACAGTTGGAGAAAATATAATGGAAAAATTTACTACCTTCACTGGAGTGGTTGCCCCGCTCGACCGTGCCAACATCGATACTGATGCGATTATTCCGAAACAATTCTTGAAATCAATTAAACGCACCGGATTCGGTCCCTATCTGTTTGATGAATGGCGCTATCTGGATCATGGCGAGCCGGGGATGGATTGCAGTAATCGTCCCCTGAACCAGGACTTTGTTCTCAATCAACAACGTTATTTAGGTACACAGATCCTGTTGAGCAGAGACAACTTCGGCTGTGGATCTTCCCGCGAACATGCCCCCTGGGCACTGCTCGATTTTGGCATCAAAGTGTTAATTGCCCCAAGCTTTGCCGATATTTTTCATAACAACTGCTTCAAAAATGGGATTTTACCGATTGTTTTGAGTAACAAACAGGTAGACCAACTGTTTGTTGAGGTTGACCGAACACCCGGTTACCAGATTGAAGTTAATCTCGCCGAGCAAACTTTATCAACCCCTGCGGGAGAAATTCTCCGCTTCGAAGTGGACTCTTTCCGCAAACTGTCTCTGCTCAATGGGCTGGATGATATTGGCTTGACCCTGGAAAAGCTGGACCAAATTCGTAGCTATGAGAGACAACAACAACAGAAAACACCGTGGTTATTTACTTAAATAAGGGGACGAGTATAGAAGAACTTCTCCCGCGATTAAACCAGGTCAAAAAGACTATCTTATATATTGGTGCTTATTTCACCGGGCGACGGATATGAATCTCCCTCGCTAACATATCATCAACCGCAAACTGCGAATGTCCCACTTTAAAGATATAACTGGGAAATTTTTGCATCAGGGTGACCTGGCTCCCCGGTAAAACCCCCATACTCATCAACTTCTGCATTTTCTTATCATCACTCGCTGCTAAATAGGCGATTTCTCCCGATTCACCAGACTTCAACTCAGTGAGGGCGACAATTCCCGGTTCACCCTGTTGTCTGGCCACAATACAACACTCTCCCGGTGGGATTGGATTGCCATGGGGGCAGGTAGTGGGGTGATTCAATAAAGTACAGAGTTTGGTATCAACTCCCTGCCGCAGCAAATGTTCAAATTCACAAGCTTGATCATTCCCTTCATCACCGGCAATCCCGAGGATATCCATAGTGAGACGCTCGGCCAGACGGTGCCTGCGGACGGTCATCTGTGCTTCAGGTCGACCCTCTTTCCGCAGATGAACCCGGTCGCCACGAAGTTCGACATAAGCTCGTTGCACCAGTTCCAACAGTTGCGGTGAATCGTTTTCAACCTTCAGGGAGGTTAACAGGCAGCCGACATTATCCCCTTCAACCGTCATCACCCAAAGTGATTCCAAAATTTCTTCTGCTTCTTCAGATAATCTTTCCATCATGAGCGACCCTCTTCTTTTTTAAAAAACGGCTCAACAATTTACTCGGTGCCGGGTTTGCATAACCACAATAGGGGCAATGGACTTTATGACACCCCCCCAGGCAAGCGCCACAACTCTTTCCACCTGCGGGAGCACCCACTATTTCATCTATCTCCTTATGACAAAATCCACAGTTCACGCCAGCCAACCGGTAGCAAGGAGAAATTTATTAAGAAACCAGCCGGAAGAAAACGCCAGAACCGTCACAAAAATAAAAATTGTCAGAGCAACCTTGATGCCACGCTCTTTAATCATCACTAGAAACTGGGCAACACAAGGGACAAACAGGGTCAATGTTACGGCTGATACGGTCAACTGAGTTGCATTTAAAATCCCGGAGGACTGTAAATCATAGAGTCCCGCAGCACCAAAATCACGGCGAAAAAAACCAAATACAAATGCGGTCGTCACTTCAACTGGCAAACCAATGGCGGCAACCACAGGACTGAAAGCATCGATCACTGTTTCCAGAGTTCCGGTCATTTTACCCGCCCAAAGAACCACCGATGCGAATAAAAATAGCGGCAGTATTTCGACAAAATAACTCTGCATCCGGGTCAATGTTTTCACCATGACATTACGTAACTGTGGCATTCTTAAAGGGGGAATTTCCATATAAAAAATCGGACTCTCCCCTGGTAATATCTTTGATGCTAAAAACCCAATCAGGAGAAAAACCAGTAATAAAAAAACCGTCCAGACCGCCAATGCATTGGGTTCTGCCGACAATAAGCCTAAAATAACCCCCAGCTGTGCACTGCAGGGGATAGCCAATGCCAGCAACATTGTTGCAATAATCCGTTCCCGTTTTGTTTCGAGTGTCCGGGTCACCAGTGTCGCCATGGTGTCACAACCAAACCCGAGAACCATCGGGATAACCGCCCGCCCTGACAAACCAATTTTTTTAAACAATCGGTCAACCAGCAGTGCCAGCCGTGGGAAATAACCGGTATCCTCTAAAAGAGAAAAAACCAGAAAAAAAGTTCCAACGATCGGCAGAACCAATGCCACCGCATAGCGAATCCCCAGGGTCCAAATACCGTACTCTCCCGCGATCAGTTCAAACAACCAATGTGCGGTCAGATATTTTTCAGAAAAATGGACAACTGGTGGGTTGATATAAGTTTCAAAAAGATTGCCCTCAAGAAAATCAACCAATGTTCCGGCACCAAATCCACCGACAAATTGATAGAGGCCAAAATAGACAACAAGGATTAAAATTGGTGCTCCCGTAAGGGGGTTCATCATCCAGCGTGAAAGCTTTTCTGAAAAAGGCTCGGTCTCGTTAATGGTCTGCGTCACAACATCTTTAAGCATCTGTTTACAAATTTTTCGCCGCTCTAAACTGATTTGCAAATGTAAATCGGCACGACGGCGAAAAGAGATCTCTCGGATGACTTTAATCAATTGTTCATAACCATTGCCGGCTTCTTTTTCAGCAACCAACTCCTGGATATCATCATCTTTCTGCATCAACAGAATACTGGTTGCACGCCGACTGAGACGATACTCACCATGGATCAACTGATTTATCTGCAAAATATCCTGTTCCAGGTCATGAGCATAAATAAAAGGGTGATATGGCACCATGGCGTAATCAGAAATGGCCTGACGTAATTCTTCAAGCCCGACTTTCCGTTTCATCACCGCACCAATCACCGGGATACCAAGCTTTTTCTGTAGCAATTCCAAATCGAGCTGCATCCCCAGCCGCTTCGCTTCATCAAGAATATTGACTACCAGGATCACCGGCAAACCCGCCTCGATCAACTGCAGAGTCATTGGCAGCATCCGCTCAATGTTTCGAGCATCTATCACGTGAACTACAGCATGAGGATCCTCAGTTAAAAGGATCCGCCTGGCAACCCTCTCCTCCTCGGTAATCGGCATCATCGAATACATACCGGGAGTATCCAGAATTTCATAACGTTGCTCAGCAATCTGACAATGACCCCGGGAAACTTCAACTGAAGTTCCCGGGTAGTTGGATACCGTGGTATAAGCGCCAGTCAGAGCATTAAAGACGACACTTTTACCGACGTTGGGATTTCCAACCAGGATAACTTTAGGGGGTGATATTTGCTGAGCAGACATAAAACTGTAAACCTTCTAACAACAATGAGAATTTAGGAGGCTGTCGGACTATCCATGAACTGGCTGCAAATCCATTTGTTTGGCTCAGTTTTCAGCTCCTTTTTGCCCCATAGCTATGGCTATGAGCCTGCAAACGAGCTGAAAACTGCTCTCAAACCTCTGAATTTTGCTTCAGTCCGTATAGTCCGACAACCTCCTAGCTGAATAGTTTTGCCAATAAATGCGAGATAGCTTAACCATCAATTAGTTTGGCACATTTAGAACAAAGTCCATAAAGCTCATGGCGATGTCGCTCAATTTTAAAATCATACTGAGCCGCCACCTGCTCCTGTAGTTCTTCTATCTTCGGTTCAATGAACTCGACAATTAAACCACAATTTGTACAAACCAGGTGATCATGGTGTTGATCGGCATTTAAAGCTTCAAAGCGTGCTTGCCCGTCACCAAAATCCAACTCTCTGGCAATTCCACATTCGGCAAACAACTTCAAAGTACGATGGACAGTTGCATAACCAATTTTCGGGTGATTCTTACGCAAACGGAAATAAAGATCTTCGGTGGAAAAATGTAATTTTGAACCGAGAAATGTCTCTAGTATCGTCATTCTCTGACTGGTATTTTTCAGCCCTTTACGACGAACATACTCATTGAATATCGTCACCTGATCCATCAGATAACCCTTTAGCAGCCTATCGGACTATCAATAAACTGGCTGCAAATTTGTCTGTTTGGCCTATATTTCAGCTCCTTTTCGACCAATAGCTGTGGCTATTACTCTCAAATGAGCCAAAATCTGATCTCAAACGACCAAATTTTCGCT